>JBIINB010000157.1:0-9788 GCA_044337705.1 Pirellulaceae bacterium
ATTTCGGATTCGCAATACCGTTGCTGGCAAACGAATTGGAATCGCACAGCAATTTCACAAGCACGAATTGCCTTGCCAGGTCGGAAAGCGGCGCTGGATACCGAATCACGGAAATCACCAGAGGGTGTCGCAGGAACTCACAGAGCTTTCCGTACTCCACCAAAAGTAGCACAGGGATTTCCTGAAGTGTTTCCTCGTGCGCCATCACGTCCAGCACACCGTCCCCTCCACCCCACAGGAGACCATCCCCAAGGGCTAGCATGTCCGGAGGCTCATCGCGCAGCAGTGAAATGCATTCCAGGCCACCGGTCGCGATCAGTGTTTCGTGTCCACTTTGATGAAGCGTTTCGCGCAGTCCATCCAAAAGATTCTCGTCCCGATCTGCGATCATGATTTTCATGATGCACTCCCTTCTCATTCCTGCAGTGCTCAATCCCTGCAGATCGTCTGACGGCTCCTTGTCAACGATGGGCTCCATGTTCCCTTCGATCCACGCTCTGAATTATGCGGGGATGCATCTGCGGACCAATCGAGTGGAATTTGAAATAGCACGTGGCGTGGAGCACCAGGGACAGCGACTGGGGTAGCAGTCGTATGCCCACATCGCTGGAAACCGGGTGGTTCGCAAAACGGAATAGGGTGTTCCGCCATATTCCGAAGATAGGCATTCGGGTTACATTTCTATGAAAGCCCGACCGATTGAACCCTCAGAAACATCCCGTCATCCCGCAACCTGTCACAATAGACTGTCGTTCGTTCCGATCAGGCTGTTGCGAGTCGGATTTTATCACCTCGAAAAAAGGGTCTTCCATGTGCGTCGACCATGACAAGGGCGACGAAGGCCGGGTTCTCTTCGAGCAACTGTGTTGCACAGAGCGACTTGAGAATCGAAAGGCTGGTCCGCGAAATAACCCTATCGAAGAACTGGCTTGGGTTCTGCTGCAATCGTTGAACCAGTCACCCGAAGAAGCTTACCGGATCCTGCTCGATCGGGTCGCGAAGGAGTTCGTTGCCGAGGTGGCTGGGATCCTCATCCGGGAGTCGACGGAGGGAAAGATTCGAAGTCGGTGGCGAGTGGGTGTTGGAAGCCTAGCCGGGCTGGAACACGACTGGATGGCGATTGACGAATGTCCGTGCAGTCTTGTTCTGCCTTGTGAGCAGGCGCAGTTGTTCTGTGGGAACGAACGTAGCGATTTCTTCTCGAAGAAGGTCCCGATCCGCTTCTGTGAAGCGCTTGCGTTTCCCGTAGTATGGGAGAACGACGAGCCGGGGGCTCTATGGTTGATTCGTCAGAACAATCGCACGCCCTTCGACCAAGGAGACGTGCGGCGGCTTTCCATTCTGGCCGATCTGTTCCATGCTGTTCGGCAGACAGCGCAGCCGTTGCGTTGCCTGGAGGAACTGGTTCCGCCACGTCCCGACAGCTTGTCGGTCCGGGAATGGCTCGATGAGCTGCTTCGACAAGTGTTGCGGATCGTGGCAGCCGAATCGGCCAGCCTGTATCTCCAAGATTCTGCCGGAAAAGAGATGGTTTTGATTGCGCATCAAGATTCTCCTACGCGTGGGTCTGCCGGTCAGGCACTGCCCAGCGTAAAGCAAAGGGTATTGGAACTGGCGATCGAGAGGAGAGAAGCTGTTTTGGTCGAGGATGTCGACGACCTGGAAGGCGATCGAATTGGGAAGGGGGTGAACTCGGAGGTTGCGGTGAGAGGGAAATTCGACCTCGCTGTCCCCCTGTTTGGCATGGAAGGGGAGGTGGTGGGCGTGCTGTCGGTCTGCATGAGATCGTCTTTGCGTCTGGATTCGTCCGAGTTTCTGCGGGTCAATTGGATCGTTCGCCTAATGACACCTTGGATCGGCATGGGTCGGATGCACGATCTTGCACAACGAAACGAGCGACGATTTCAGTTCCTAGCGAGATCTCTGGGAGCAGTCACCTGGACCAATGCGTCTTCCCAAGAGGTCCCTCAGCCTTACTGGATCGCATGCACAGGCCCGTCGTCGGATCAGATGTCGGGCGAAGAGTGGAGGAAGGTGGTTCATCCCGAAGACCTTCCAGTGGCCATGACGAAGTGGAATGCTTCCGTCGAGCGGGGAGTTCCTTTTTTCAGTGAGCATCGGACACTTGGGCGCGATCAGCAGTGGCACTGGTCTTCGGTCCATGCCGTCCCGGTTCGCACCGACGACGGAACCATCCAGGAGTGGATAGGATTCTGCTTCGATATCACCTCCCACCGACAATCGGATTTCGCGGCACAGGAAAGCCAAGCGAAGTTGACCGCTGCCATGGAGAACATGAGCGATGCGCTGTTGATCACCGATGAGGAGGGAAATCCGATGCAGTTCAACCAGGCGTTTGTCGAATTTCATCGGTTTCCCAGCCGTTCGGCGGTGTTCCCTAAATTGAAAGATTACGGGTCGGTTTTTCAGGCAACCACTCTCGAAGGGGAAGCTGTCGGCTTGGATGACTGGGCGATTATCCGGGCGCTCCGAGGTGAACGGGTGAGGGAAGCTGAGTACATGATCCGTCGAACGGATACTGGCGAATCATGGATTGGAAGCTATAGCGTCAGTCCGATTTTCGACCGACAGCAGAAGGTGCTGGGATGCGTCGCGGTGGCGCGCGATATCACTTCTCGCAAGCAATTCGAGCGAGAGTTGGAGGATCGAGAGACGATGTTGCGAGCGATTCTCAACACCGCCTCGGATGCCATCCTGGTGTTCGATCGGAAGGAGCATATTCTGGCGATCAATCTCGGATGCCAGAAGATGTTTGGCTACGGGAGTCAGGAATTGATAGGTGGAATTGCCGCGATTCTGCTCCCGAGCGCTGTTCGAAGTTCGGTGGGACATTCTTTCCGTCGCTACCTTCAGAAGGTCGCCTTGCGACGAAAGGGAGGACTGCAGGAAGCAATGATGATGCGGCGCGACGGTGAGCAATTCCCGGCGGAGATTTCCCTGGTTGGAATTGCAGGCGACGAACGCTTTGCCGTTTTCATTCGAGACATCACGGAGCGGCGAGAGCTGCAGCGGAGGATTCTCCGCGCCGCCACCGACGAGCAGCGCAGGATTGGACAGGAGCTGCACGATGGGATTCAGCAGGAATTGACAGGGCTCGCCCTTTTTGCTTCTGCGGTGCGCAACGCCATCGAGCAGATTGGCGGAAGCGAAAATCCTGTGACCACCGCTCCCTCCGCTCCATCGACCACCACAGAAAACCCGCGGCTGGCCAAATTGCAAACCATCTCGCAAAAACTGACCGAAGGGCTTGCAGACGCCCAGAAGCATGTTCAGGCATTAGCGCGAGGCATCCTTGCCAGCCCTGTGCGCGCTGACGAGTTGCCGGAAGCACTCAAGAAGCTGACCGAGACCGCAGGGACCGAGATCTCCTTCGAGCTGGATGGGAATGGGACATGTGGCATTTCTGACGATAACGCAGCCAGTCATCTCTATCGGATTGCACAGGAAGCGATCAACAATGCCATCCGCCATGGCAAGGCAAGCCGCATCAAGGTCTTGCTGCAGGCATTACAGGACCAAGTTCGATTGGAAGTAAGCGACAATGGGAACGGGTTCCATCCGTCCACGAATGGAGACGGGGTGGGGCTGCGAACTATGGAGTACCGGGTCCAGTTGATGAACGGAGTTCTTCAAATTGAACCGATGCCGGAGGGAGGCACCACCATTCGGTGCATTCTTCCAGTTGGCCGTAATGATTACGAACAAAACCGCAATGAAATCAATTCATCGAGATCGACACTTCCTCCCGAGAATTCAGATGGAGCTTTCGAATGAAACAGACCAGAATTCTGATCGTCGACGATCATCCGTTGGTGCGACAGGGGCTTTCGCTGAATCTTACTGCGCAGCCCGATTTTGAAGTTTGTGGGGAGGTGGAGACAGAGCATGAGGCGCTGGAGATGGCCGAAAAAATGCAGCCCGACCTGATGCTGATCGACATTTCGCTGCGAAGCGGCAACGGGATTGAGGTGATCAAGCAGGTAAAAAACCGGCACCCAAAGATCAAAATGTTGGCCATCTCCGCTTTTGAGGAGAATTTCTATGGCGAACGCGTCCTTAGGGCGGGTGCTTCTGGATATCTGAACAAGCAGGAATCCCAGACACGGCTGCTGGAGGCCGTCCGGACGGTGCTCCGAGGCGAGCGATTTGTCAGTTTTCAGCTGTCTCGGCGCTTGATCGCTCAAGCGCTGGAAGGAAGTGGAGAGACTCGGGAGACGACCGAAATGCTTTCCAACAGGGAACTGGAAGTCTTTCGGATGATCGGTCAAGGGCTGACCACTGGGGTGATCGCCAGCAAACTGCATCTCAGTCGGCACACCATCGACTCGCATCGTGAAAACATCAAAAGGAAGATCGGCGCAAGGAACTCTGGAGAACTCAACCGCAAAGCGATTCAATGGTTTCTAGAGAATGGTTGATGGCTTTACAGCGGGCAAAGTTTCGCGTAGCTGGGAAGAACTCACGCCATCCATCATGTCCGATTCAACATAGATCGGAACGAAGTATCGGTCGACCGATCCGATCTCTGGTCGCCTGCGCGGGAAGAGCGGTTGCTGGGCATGACGCCTGATTGTTGATCGAGTAGATCCTCTGGCCGATCCAGGGTGTTGGCCTTCGCGTCTCTATGAATCCCTCGCCTCGTCATCGCCAATCCTTTGCTCGGACCGGTCGAAACTGGTGGCCGGTCGAAACTGGTGGCCGGTCGAAACTGGTGGCCGGTCGAAACTGGTGGCCGGTCGAAACTGGTGGGGGTGACCTTCTGGCGATCGTTCGAACCAACGTTGGATCAGGATCGCAATCGTCGATCCTTTTCGTCGCCAATTGGTCGCCAGATCGTCTTTGGAATTTCAGGATACAAAGCAAGCAGACGGATGCTGCGGATCCAGGTTGCGACCCTCTGCATGCCATTCGATTATCGATCCTCTGATGGCGATCGATCCGCGACAGTTTTTCACCGAAACACACCTCGGCTTGGTTGCGTTCGAGCGGTAGTGCTGGTGGTTGGGAGAACGCACCACAGCTTTTTCAAGCGTCTCCCGATTGGAGATTCTTGCGTCCCGGCAAACGATGGCACTGGTGGTTTTTTTGTCCCCTTGCTTGGCCCTTTCCGGTGCAGCGATTCCGCTGCGAAGCAGTAGCAAGGGTTTCTGGAAGTGGAAGGAGCTTTGAATATGACGCTGGCTGCTGAGAAGGAATTGTCGCATCTGGGTGAAACATGCGGCTGCGCGGATCACGACCATGATCTGGTCCATGAGCTGAGCCGTCGATTGGATAGCTTGTGGCGCTACGACCAGTATCTTGCAAATGCCGAATGGCGCGATGAGCTGAAGCACTTCTGGGCCGAGCTGAAGACACAGGAGCTCCGGAATGTTCAGCGACTCAAGGAATTGATCGCCAGCGAGATTAAAAATCACTGTTTCTGAATGGACGGTGACGAAGAGGGATCGAGCGTTCAGGAGAGGAAATTTCCGAGTTGTTCATCGAAGGGGAAAGAAAGATGGCAGGACTTATTCCATGGCGAGGTCGAAAAAGCGAAGCGCGGAGCGGCGTGGGGATCGGCGAGTTTCCTCGAAGCATGCCGGCGTTGATGCGAAGGATGCAGGAGGACTTCGAGGCGATGCTGGGGACGTTGAGCCGGTGGCCGGGAGAAGGTGCGGTCTCCAACGGGAACTGGACATGGGGAATGGAGGTGGATGAGCAACCGGATCGCATTCAGGTGCGAGCCGAGGCGCCGGGATTCGAGCTGGAGGACTTCGATCTGCGGATCAATCACAACCGATTGACGATTCATGCCTGTCGCAAGTCGAAGGAAGCCGGCGAGGAATCGGAAAGCAGCGAAGAGTGTGAGTGCTATGAAACCCTCGTGATTCCAGACGGAATCGATCGTGAGAAGGTTCAGGCAGTCTACCGCAATGGTGTGCTTACCGTGACACTTCCCAAGACGAAGGAAGGGATCGGCAAAAAAATCCCAGTTGCTGGAGGCTGACCTCTCGGTGGATGGGCCGGGCTGAGCGATACGGAGGTCAAGCCGTCGGCCATTAGGCTGGTGGCCGCATCTCTCAGTCCCGGATCGGTTCGCACGCAATTTGTGCAGGAAAAAAGGGGGGGCGTCCCCCCAACGAACCGGAAGTCGGACGCTTGATTGCAACGAGGAGCGATGATGGAAGATTCTAGGCGGAATGGGGGCGTCATGCGTGCGAGCCGCAAGGCGGAGCATGATGTCACGATATTTCCAGGTCATCAGCAGATTCACGGCGTGCTGACCATTCCAGAGCATCCCAGGGGCCTGGTGATCTTCTCGCATGGTCGAAGCGGAACACGATGGAACATACGAAATCAGTATGTGGCCAGAGTGCTTGAGGAGGGTGGCTTCGCGACCTTGATGATCGATCTCTTGGACGATCAGGAGGCGGGCGACCGATCCAAGCTATTCAATGTCGAGCTGCTGGCAGACCGTCTGCAGTTGGTGACGCATTGGGCCTGCCGAGAGCCTCTGACGAGATCGTTCGCAGTTGGCTATTTCGGTGCCAGTCTCGGTGCGGGAGCCGCTCTGGTCGCCGCTGCGCGGCTCGCCAACAGAATTCAGGCTGTTGTGACGCGGGGAGGGCGTCCCGATCTGGCCAGTCAACATCTGCCAGACGTCCGATCGCCCACGTTGCTGATTGTCGGTGGCAAAGACCAGATGGTCATCGACCTCAATGAGCAGGCGATTCGCTCGCTGCGCTGCTGCACCCAGTTGGCGCTTCTTCCAGGAGCCAATCATCTGTTTGAGGAGCCGGGGATGCTGCAAAAGGTCGGTCAGCTGTCCCGAGACTGGTTCACGCTTCACCTGCAGGGACTTGATGGGGTGGAGTGTGGAATGTCAAAGGATGAGCTGGAAGGAGACGAGGCGCAGCAATGAGGTTTCGCGATCGCACCGATGCGGGAAGTCGGCTAGCTGTGCTTCTGGAAGGTCGCCACTTGACGGCTCCTGTGGTAGCCGGAATCCCGAGGGGTGGCCTTCAGGTTGCCGCCGTATTCGCCAAGATTCTCCAGGCCCAACTGGATGTCATCGTCGCTAGAAAACTGCCTGCCCCTTGGCACAAAGAGCTGGCGATCGGCGCGGTCGCCGAAGGGGACCAAGTGCATCTGCTTTCGGATGCCGACTGGAGTGCATCCTGGCGCAAATCCTACCTGGATCAGGTCGTCAAGACACAACTCGCCATGGTGCAACATCGGGTGGAGTGGTTTCGCCGCACCTGTCCACAGATCGCCGTCGACGACCGGTCGGTCCTTGTTGTCGACGACGGGATAGCCACTGGCGCCACATTGGTCGCCGCACTGAAGGCGATGCAATTGAGACGCCCTAAGGAGTTGTTGGTGGCGGTGCCGGTGGCATCTGGTGAAGCAGTGGCTATGGTCAGGGACTGGTGCGATGAACTCTTCTGTCTGCACCAGCCCGAGTCATTTCAGTCGGTCGGACAGTTCTACGACGCTTTTGCTCCCGTCGATGACGCCATGGCGCTCCAGATCCTGGAGCGGTTTCGTAGATCCACTGCCTCGTTCCAGCCCTGAAGCTGCAGGTGCAGCAGCGTGGGCTATCGGAGAGATGCACATGCAGATTCCAATCCAGATCGCTCTGAAGGATCTCGATCACGACGACTCGATCGAATCCCGCATTCGACAGAAGGCTGAACGACTTGACCAGTTTGCGTCCGATATCATCCGATGCCGGGTGATGCTGGAGCCTGTGGCCAAGCACCACATCCACCAGACCCTCTATAAAATCCGCATCGATGTGACGCTTCCAGGTAAGACCATCTCCGTAACACGCGAACCCAGCATGCAGTGGGAGCATGGCGAAATCCACTCGGCCATTGGTGATGCCTTTGACCTGACATTCCGCCAGTTGGAGGATTACGTCCGTCGTCGTCGTGGCCAGGTGAAAAATCACCATGCCCAGCCAGTTGGACGTGTCATTCGACTTGTTCCCCAAAAGAACTTCGGCTTTCTTGAGACCTCCGATGGAAGGGAGATTTACTTTCACCGGCATGCGGTCCTGAACGATCAGTTCGATGCTCTGCACGTCGGGGCTGAGGTCGCCTTCATAGAGGAAGCCGGCGACAAGGGGCCACAGGCCAGCACAGTCCGAGTCCTTCGCAACCAACGCAATCACGCATCAGAAGACGAAAGGGTGAGTAACGATGGAATCGCTTCGGAAGAGTGACATGGATCTGCTGCTCGAGGATCGGCAGGGTCCGTGTATTTCGATCTACATGCCAACCCACCGCAGCGGGTCGCGGGAAGATCCGATCCGGTTGCGGAATCTTCTGCACCGTGCGGAACGCCGATTGATCACCAATGGCTTCCGATATCCAGGTGCCCGCGATCTGACTGCACCGCTCCTTGGGCGTCTTGAGAATCCTGCGTTCTGGGAGTCGCCAGGGGATGGTCTTGCCGTTTTTCTTTCGCCGGATCTTGAGAAAGTACACTGGTTGCCTGCAGAGTTGGAAGAGTCGTTGGAGGTGGGGCAGTTGTTCGTAGTGACGCCCCTGATTCCATTGCTTCATGAGGAAAGCAAATTTCTCATTCTGGCCATCAGTCAGAAGCAGGTGCGACTTTTCGAGGGGATGGCAGGGGCGATCACAGAAGTCCCCGCACCAGGGATTCCAAGGAACATCGAAGAAGCGCTGAGGTTTCATGATCGCGATGAGGTGCTGACTTACCATACGCGACCCACTTCCAGCGGTGGCTGGTGCGCTATTTTTGAGGGGCACGGAGTCGGGATCGATAACGCGAAGGACGATCTACTCCTGTTCTTCCGGCAGATCGACCAGGCGCTTCATCCAATTTTGACCAACAGTCGCCTGCCGCTTTTTCTCGCTTCGGTCGACTACCTGCAGCCGCTTTATCGCCAAGTCAACACCTATCCTTTCCTGGCAAGGCAGGGGATTTCGGGGAACCCGGACCGCGTTCTTCCGGCTGTGCTGGGTGAGCGAGCGTGGGCCTTGGTGGAACCTGTCTGCAAGGAGAAAATCGATCGAGCTGTGCAGATCTTCCGACAGGTGGCCTCCGTCGGCAAGGCGAGCGTGGATCCTGAAACAGTCATCACGGCAGCCTATCAGGGGCAACTGTCCTGCCTCTTCTTGGCGCAGGGAGAGCATATCTGGGGCAGCTTTAATTCGACCACTCAATCAGTAACGATCCATGATCTGCCGCAGATGGTCGATGAAGATCTTTCCAACTTCGCTGCGGTCCATTGCCTTCGGCATGGCCATCCAGTGTATGTGCTGCCGTCCGATGAATTGCCGGTGCCCTGCAGCGTCGCTGGCATCTACCATCTTCCTTTCCGTAAGCACTCGGGGCGGCATCGATGAACCATACAGACGGCTTTCAAGCGGCTTAAGGAGAAAGAAGAGTGCGGTTGAAAAGCATCACCCCGTGCCAAGCAACTTAGAAGAAGGCCAGGATGGCGAATGCAATTCCAAGGATCGCTGAAGTTCACCGTCGGTAAAATGCGTTATGGACGGCTAAAAGCCGGTCATACCCTAGAAATAGGATGTGACAAAGGAGCTAGGGAGCGGAGGGGCGCTTCGCAAATCGACCGCTGGGGCGGTCGGGGTCGAAGGCAGGGTTGATCGTCGGATAAGCCACAGACAGATCCTTCTGCCACCTAGCCAGCTCATCGCTTAGCTGCAGTCGCACGTCGGGGTGGGAGTCGGATAGGTCGTTCCGTTCACCGATATCATCACTCAACCGATAGAGTTCGTACCGGTCTTCTTCGTACC
>JBIINB010000271.1:0-2528 GCA_044337705.1 Pirellulaceae bacterium
GTCCTGGCGAGTCGCAATCGCCTGCCAGATCGCAGGTTCGATCGTATCGCCGAGGAAGGTGACCGACCCATCAGCGCGCAAAGCCTGGACCCCGCCAGAATGTCTACTGCGCGCTGTCTTCCAGCCGAAGGGAGTGTAGATGGTCCGAAAACCGCCGCCCAGAAAGGCGCTCATGCAGTCGGCCTGTTCCGAATTGGGCAACCATTTGTGATTGTAAAGACCATTGCGATACTCGCCGTTGGCCCAGGAGAATCCACGTGGGTCGGTATAGTTCCATATCGCCGCAGTCGCACAGGCCGAATCGGTCAGCGGGGCGGTGAAAGTAAAGCGGTAAGCGACCCTCGGGTCTCGGATCTGCATCCCCGAAACCCCCAACAGACTCTCCGATACCGCCACCGTGTTGGAGGCACCATCGATGAGGTCCCGAAATCCAATCTGAGAGTTGACGTAAAAAACCCCGTCGGTCTCGATCGGTGTTCCTCCCCCCCGACCACTGCCAGTGCACATGGCGTAATTGGTCGGAGCGAATCGCGGGTGCAGCCTGCGATAGGTGTCGCTGGGGCAAAGGAAGGTGGGAACCACCGCCTGAATCCCTTCCATGCTTTCCGGTGTAATCCCGAAACTGGCGGTGTAAAGCGGCTTGTCCAGGTGCAACAGAAGATGAACGTTCGATTGCTCCAGAAAGGGTGTCAGCATCGCCAAAGCCGACCAGCGGTAGAAGGTCCATGGGGTCGTCGGGGCCTGGGGAAATTCCCGAGCGACACTTCCCGCAGGAAAGTGATTCCATGCGGCATGGTGGTTGTGCAGAGCGATACCGATCTGGCGCAGATTGTTGCCGCAGGACATGCGTCGCGCGGCTTCGCGAGCCGCCTGGATGGCCGGCAGCAAAAGGCCGATCAGAACCCCGATGATGCTGATCACTACCAGCACCTCCACCAGTGTCAGACCGACACGAGCTTTTCCATGCTGGCCGCTGGCGACTTCCATGCTTGTGCCCTAGTGGCTCTCCATCTGCCCCCGGCAAGAGGCCCAGATCTGCATCACCCCTCCAGCCGCTTCCTGGAAAGCGACGTTCGCTTCCGCCATGCAGCCGCCGTCAACGAAACCATCGCGATCAATCCTAAAGATCCTGGCTCCGGAATCGCTGTGATCGAAACCACACTGCTGTAGGCATTCGAACCGGCCGCAAACACTTCCAGCAGTTGCCCATCGGCGGTGTACTTGAACAATCCGCCTCGCTCCCCGCCGGGGTCTCCCGGATTCGACTGCCCAAGCGCCGCAACAAACAAATTGCCCTGAAGGTCGAAAGCCACCCCGGAGGGACTGGTGCCCGACGAACTCCCGTTCCCGGTGCTATTGACCATCGCCGGAGTGATGTTGATGCTTCCCAGAAGATTTCCAGAAGCATCGAAACGCAAGGCGCTATCGGAGAATCCTAAACCGTGTCCGATGTAGGTGTTCCCCAGCGCGTCGCTTGCCACTTGACCGGAGGCGACAGGATTCGCCGAAAACAAGGTCACCTGCGTGCCATCGTATCGATAGACTCCACTGCCGGCCGTCGCAACCAGCGCGTCGCCATTGGCCAGAAATCCAACTCCCGATGTCGGTCCATTGGGAGTTGCAAAGTTCCCTAGCTGATTGCTGAGCGTGGCATCGTAGATTCGCACCAGATTCGAACCGAAGTCGGTGACATAAACCTGGCCATTGGCCGCAACCGCCAAACCGCCCGGCCCGATCCCCAGCATGCTGAAACCCAAAGTCGCCCCCGTCGTCGCATCCAAGCGATATACCCCTCCGTGATTGAGCGCACTTGCGTAAAGCACGTTGGTGGGAGCATGGTAAGCCAACCCCGACAGGCCGGGATTGCCCGCGACCGTGGCCAATGTCCTTTGCACCTTGGTGGTCGGGTCAAACGCCTGGATACGACCCGAAAAATACTCGCTCACCACAATCTCGGCCCAGCCATCAGCCGCTAGGAGCAATCCCATCGCCAGGCTCAGGACAACGCAAAGGCTTTTAGTTCGCATCGTGGACGACCCCCACCGCGCCTGAAGGCACCAAGGATAGACAATGGACGGTTCCTTACATCACCGCAGTAGCTGCGGCCATTCGCTTCAAACGGCCAGCCGCCCTGAGTTCCGTTCGGCAACACTCTAAAGTTCGTTAGAATATCTTGCCCAGATTTCCTGGTCAATGGTCGCGAATGGTCGGCTCGAGAAAGGCGGGGCAGGGGGGCGATGCGATCGACCGTGTGCCTTGGGCGTCACAGAAAGTCAAATCCAGGACGGCGCTTCCTCTTCCATTGGGATCGCTGCCATGCAATGCCAAAGCCGAGCGACCGGAAGGCCGCTCGGACGTCTCCAGAATAGAAAAGCTGCAGTCTGCTTTCCAAGCGGGCTCAGGCGACCTTCTTTCCTCGCGCCCTCTTTTCTTCGACGCTCTTCAGGTCGATGACATTTCGGGCAAGTCCCAGACGCTTCAGCCCAAGAATGAACCAGTAGGTCATGTCGATTTCCCACCATTTGTGG
>JBIINB010000158.1:0-9750 GCA_044337705.1 Pirellulaceae bacterium
TCGGCTGCGTAGTAACAACATGCTTGAGAGGATCATGAAGGAGATCCGCCGTCGCACTCGTGTCGTGGGCGCTTTTCCCGACGGACATAGCGCCCTGATGCTGGTAGCGGCTAGGCTTCGACATATCAGCGGGACGAAGTGGGGGACGCGTCGGTACCTCGACGTGGATCGCATTCACGAGGCAAAAGAAGAGATCCAGGGAGTAACTGCAGGCCAGGAGGATTGAGACGAGAAGTTGAGATGTAGGGGCCATGGCCCCTACATCTCAATAACCCAAAGCCATTGGCTGGAAATCCAATGTGCGCAACTTGACGGACACTACCTCGGTCTCTTGGTTGCTTACGCTTTTCTCTGGTTACCTACGCTGATTTTTCAATCGCAGCCAAAACTAAAATCGGAATACCACCTTCGATTTGGCGATGACGCGATCCGTTTCAAGACTGACACAATCGATTCGACTCTTCAATGGTCGACTTACCACTCCTGGTTACGTGACAACGAATTCTACATACTGTACCATGGAACTAAAGATATCACGGTAATCCCAACACGCGCCATTGAGCCTGATGCCAACCAACAACTTGCCGAGCTGCTCAATCGGAACATTGGGCCACCAAAGGCGTGAACGCAAACAAATCGACGAACAATCCGATGCACCCAAGTTCGCGAACGGGTGTTGTTTTCAATGGAAAGATTACTCCGCGAACTGGGTGATCGGTAGCGTTACGCCAGGACGAAGATGCTTACGCGAAGCGAACAATGGAGCAAGACGTAAATCAGTATTCTACCACCCTCTGACGTAGATTCGCGAATGCCTGTGGAAGCCGCCACGAAGAATCATAGAGGGCCGTTACTCTACTTCGCTCTTGCAGGGATCATTGCGGCGGTAATCGCAATTCCACTCATCGTTCCGCGATCATTGGCCGTCAAAGACGATCCAAATCCAATTGGCTATCTTCTGATACTGATCAGCTTTCCTGTTGGCGGTTTGGTATATCGACTACGATCACGAGGGTGGCCGATTGACGATAGCGTCAGAAATCGCCAGATCACGGCATACTTTGCTACACTATTGCTTCCACTTGTCGTTGCGTTACTGACTGGAATGCGAGGCCAAGGACTTCACATGACGATATTGAGTGGATTCGTGTCACTGATCCTGATGTCTGGTATACTTATCTCTGGGCGACGCCGAAGCAGAAGCCAAATGGCGTAACAATCCCATGCACCTAAGCCACTGCCGGTGCTTTTTTGACTTTAGAGGCATCACTTGCGGGGGCTAGGTGATGGGTGCCGTTCGTCCACTCAATCAGCTCGCGGCTGATGGAGTCCGACTGATGACCTTTCGTGTGCCCCGATTCGTGCTCCTGCTCCTTGCGTCATGGATTGTGATGACTTTTTCTCACGAAATGGGGCACATCATCGGTGGAACGTGCTGCGGTGGCTCACTTCAATCGGCGGATCTTTTGCCTTGGCATCTACCCTATAGCATCTTCGAACCAGACCCATTTCCGTTGGTGACCCTTTGGGCTGGACTAATTATCGGCGTGCTGGCTCCTGTTGCAGCTGCAATGATCATTCAACGCGAATGGATGTGGTTCATTGCGACCTTTTGCGTACTTGCTAACGGCGCATACATTGCAACGGCTTGGTTCTCTGGTGACCGCTACCTTGATACCCCAAAATTGCTTGAACATGGTGCAAGCCCAATCGCGATTGGCATATACTGCTTGCTGACAATCGGGCTTGGTTACGTTGGATTTCGCCGGTCATGTGTTTCCGCGCTGTCCGCACCAACGAAACTGGACACTGAGAAATCACATACCGTGGACGAACAAAGCGATGCACGCAAGTCGCCGATAGGCCGCGAATTTGAATCATAGGTTTTGGGCGGCGACTGCGTGATCGCCAGCGTTCGGCAGCATAAATTCCAGTTCCGGCAATCTGGACGACAGTTTCGGTGCGGCTCAAGTGCGCGCGTCAAATGGAATCAAAAGTACTTCAAGGAGTTCGGCAATGGAGGAAATAATCGGTGGCTGGACGGGTAAGATCGTCGTGGTAGTGCTGCGAGTCGGTGGCGGAATGCCTCAGCACAAGCATTCGACTCTTGAAGGGAAGCTCCTAAAAGTCACAGAGTCGGGAGTGTTACTGGAATTACCCAAGGATCGTGCGCTCGGTGGACCCACGAATCAGACGTTCGTCCCAATCGCTGCAATCCTGCACGTTTGCCTGTCAGGGGCGTGAAAGACCAATTTGGCAAAAAGCAATGCCGAACAACACGATGCACCAAAGCCCTCGGCCGATTGCGTTGACTTAAGTTGAGTCAATCTCTCGGGCTTGGTGATCGTTTCCGTTATGTCTGCACAGCCTTGCTGGATTTCGCGAATGGAAGTTGATGGCAGATATTGGTTGCCGTTCGGATTTTATTATGGGAGTGATCGCTACGAGATTGGAAGCACGGGCCAATACGCGGTAAGATTTCGGAGCCGGCTGCGATCCATAACAACCCATTGCACCGGAGCCGCGGGGCCAAGCGGCTTGAAGAAGATCCCGCATTCATCGCGGCCCGGTGAATGCGAACGTTCGCGACGGTAAGATGTAGAAGCGAATTCAAAAAAAAGGTAATGCCATGTCAATTAACTTGCCCTTGGACAACATGACGCTGGTTGACAAATTGGAGGCGATGGAGGCTCTTTGGGCGGACATCTCTCGGAAACCAGCCGATCTGCCGTCACCTGGTTGGCACAAGGACATCTTGGATGAACGACGGCAACTTGTCGCTGAAGGGAAACTGAAATTCCTCGATTGGGATACAGCCATAGCCGACCTACGAAAGGAACTGCGTGGACATTCGGCTACTTGAAATAGCGAAAGAGGATTTGCGAGAGGGCTGGGGCTTCTATGAACGGAATGCCGTAGGGCTAGGAGACTATTTTCTTGACTGCATGCAGGCGGATGTACGATCCCTCCAAGTCTTCGCTGGGATCCACGAGATGGCTGACGGTTTTCATCGAATGCTGGCCAAACGATTTCCCTTCGCTGTGTATTACCTGATAGAGAACGAGACTATCGACTTCTATGCGATCTTGGATTGCCGGCGTGACCCCTAATGGATTGTCAGACGCCTGGACTCTTCGCGAACCAAGCGATGAACCGAAGTGCCCGAATAAGCCGAGTCCTGATGGCGGAGTCCTTCACTCGCACTCGGTTATCGCGAACGTTCAGACGGCACCGTGCCGATTTGGGGAGCTTGACCCGGCTGGGGTGGGGCTTGAAGTGGTAGTCGATCGATGTTTCGACTGGGTGACGAATGAGGGTGGACCACGATCGGAATCGGAATCACGCAATCCATTTGAAAATCAGTCACCTGATTTGCTCATTCGCGTCAGCACTGGGCGGGGACGCTGAAAAATCAGTCGGTATTTTTGGGCGAGCTGCGTTTGGTCCAGTCGCGCCGCTGGCGGCTACTGGGAATCCCCATCTTCTTGCGGTACTTGGTGATCGTGCGTCTGGCGACGTTTAGCCCATCACGCTGCAAGGATGCCATGATTTCGTCATCGCTCAGTGGATTCTTCTTGTCTTCTTTATCGATGATTTCCTGTAGCTTGATCCGAATCGCATCCCATGCCACGTCTTCCCCGTCATCGGTGCGTGTGCCCCCGACGAAGAATCGCTTGAGCGGATAGATGCCGCGTGGCGTCTGGACCCACTTGTCGTCGACCGCCCGACTGACCGTGGTCACGTGGACATGGACCGCATCAGCAATCTGCTGCATCTTCAGCGGCTCGATCGCCTCCGGCCCCTCTTCCAGAAACCGTCGCTGATGGTCGACAATCGCCTGGGTGACTCTAAGAATGGTGTTTCTGCGCTGCTGAATGGCCTCGATCAACCACTGGGCTCCGTGTATCTTTCGCTTGATGTATTCCAGTTCCTCGGGGGTCGATGTCGGATCCTTCAGGCGGCTGCGGTAATAATTGCTGATCCTTAGAGGTGGCGTCCCCGTCTCTTCCAGCCTCGCGACATAATTCCCATGTTCGTCCAGATCGACGTAGACATCGGGCGTGACCGTGGGGGCGAAGTCCTCTAGGAACTCGGCTCCGGGTTTCGGATTCAGCAAATGAATAGCCGATCGGACCAGCTGGATGGTATCCAGCGAATAGCCGGTTCTTTTCTGGATAGCTGGCAAACGGTTTTCTGCCAGATCCTCCAAATGATCGGCAATCAATCGCCTCATCGGAATCGCTAGATCATGATCGTCGGGTATTTGCAGCAGCAAGCATTCCTTGAGATCGCGAGCTGCGATGCCGGGTGGATCGAGTGACTGGACGACGCGCAGCGCTTCTTCGGCAATTTTCAGCGGGATCTCCGAGTCGCGGGGGATGAGATCCTCCAGCGTCCCTCGAAAATAACCCCCGTCGGCCGCGCTGAGCGTACTGATGATCCGCTCCGCAAACGACTCGATGTCTGCGTTCAATTCCAGCTCGGATAACTGATGCAGCAGATAATCGTTCAACGACTCCTGCCGACTGACGGCATTGGCCATCAGGTCGTGCTGCTGATCGCTGATCTGCTGAATCCGTGATGCCGAGGGACGAAAATCGTCGAACTGGTCGGGCATTTCCGAGTCCATGTTCGCCAGCCGTTCGAAGTCGTCGACGTTGGACTGATCGTCGCGGACTACCAGCTCCTGATCGCCATCAGCCGCCGTCTGCGGCTCAGGCTCCGCCAGTGCATCGGGAAGCTGTTCGTCTCCCTCAGCCAGCTCCAAAATCGGATTCTCAATGATTTCCTGTTCGACCCGCTCCTGGAGCGCCTGGATCGGCAATTGGAGGATTTCCATCGACTGGATCATGCGCGGAGCAAGCTTTTGAACCTGCTGCTGACGGGCTTCCATCCCGAATGACAGTCGCATTTTTCCTTCCATCGGCCTATCTCATTCTTGAAAATGACTGAATTTCGGCACTCGCGCATCGCGTGGTTTTTGGCCCTCGCCTTCCGATCTACTCTCCTCTGCTGGCGTTCGCGTTGATCGTCGCAATCCGCTCGTTCTTGTACCAGCTTCATCATCAGACCGCAAGGAAGTTTCCAGGATTTCATTTTGTTCGGCACGGTATTTGCCGTGAATTGGGTTGGCTCCTGTGCGTTCTTGCAGTACGGGCGATACAATGGACGGGCCGAGTTGGGAGCGGGCGGATGGACGGGATGGCCCGCGAGGCACCAAATGACCGAAGGCACCTCGGTCGATGGAGGGTTGAGGAGCAGCATGAGCGAACAGGAGGCGGGGGGGCCCAACGCGCGATACACCGTCGTAGCACGTCGGTACCGGCCTAAGTCGTTCGACGAATTGGTGGGGCAGGAGACGGTTGCCAGAGCATTGAGAAACGCCATCGAATCGGGCCGAGTTGGGCATGCGTACCTGTTTACCGGGGCTCGAGGCGTCGGCAAGACCTCCACCGCCCGGATATTCGCCAAGGCGTTGAACGCTCCGGATGGTCCCAGTCTTTCGCCACCCCAGGACACGGACACCGCGCAGGCGATCGATTCCGGGGAAGATATCGATGTGATCGAGATCGATGGAGCCAGCAATCGCGGCATCGACGAGATACGGCAGCTTCGAGCCAACGTGAATGTTCGGCCCAGTCGATCTCGCTACAAGATCTACATTATCGACGAAGTGCACATGCTCACCACGCAGGCTTTCAATGCGCTGCTCAAGACGCTGGAGGAGCCGCCGGCGCACGTGAAATTTTTCTTCTGCACGACCGACCCGGAAAAGATTCCGATCACCGTGCTGTCGCGATGCCAGCGATTCGATTTTGCGCCGGTGAAAACCGATGCGATCCTAGATCGCCTGAAGTTCATCTGCCGAGAGGAGAAAGTAGAAGCGGACGAGGAAGCGTTGGCGCTGATTGCGAGGAAAGCCAACGGATCGATGCGGGATAGCCAGTCGTTGCTGGAGCAGATTCTCAGCTTCTCCGAGGGGCGGATCGATGCTCAGCAGGTCCACGATCTTTTGGGGACTGCAGACGATTCTCTGCTGCATGCCCTCGCCGAAGCGATGGCTAGGCGAGCCGGTGGGGAGGTGCTGGAGGGGGTGGAGCGAGCGATTGCGCAAGGGGTCGATGCGGGACAGCTAGGCGAACAGTTGCTTGGATATCTTCGCGATTTGCTGGCCGCAGGCGTCGGTGCTCCCGCGTCGCTCTTCCGGACAGCTCACCCAGGTTCCTACGCCGAAGTGAAACAACTGTCCCAGTCCTGGGGATCGGTCACCCTCCTTTCCGCGATTCAGATTCTGGATGAAGCGCTGGTCAAGATGCGATCCAGCGTGCAGGGGCGCACCATTTTGGAAGTGGCACTCCTTCAAATCTGCCATCTTCAGGACTTGCAACGGGTCGTCGAATGGGTGAACGCGGCGGGTAGATTGCCGGAGGGGACTGGTGCGGATCGCTCGTCTGCGGAAAAAAAAAAGAGCCCCGCGCCTCTGATGGCGGTGGCGGCAGAGGTCGCTGAGCGGCCATCAGATGCTCGCGATCCGACGTCGTTTCGGCCAGGGGAATCGGCAGGCGGCACATCCGATCCGACCTCGCATTCGATTGCGGCCCGTTCTGGCGACGACGAACGGAGCGGGGCTGAGGGGCCGATGGATTCAGCTGAGCAGCAATCGCCCGCAGCTGGCTTGCGACCAACTCAGCCCCCCAAAGCGGCTCCGACTGCCCATGTTCCAACATCGCCGGGGCCATTAGACCTCCGCGGTATTCTCGAGGACGTGGCGAGGGGAACCGGTGCCTTTGTGGCCGATTTTGCCAGAGCGGCATTGCGGCTGGAACGGTTGGGGGAGAGGACTCTGCGTTTGATCTTCCCCAAAGAAGCGGCTTTGGCGGTAGAGCATTGCAGCCAGCCGGAAAATCGAGCGGCACTGCGGCAGATTTTCGAAGATCATTTGAAGGAGCCGGTTGAGCTGGAGCTGATTCACTCGGAGGAGACCGCGCCGCAAGTCGCGGAGCCTACGATGCCCGATCCTTCGGCGTCCCGACTGGAAACAGAGCGACGGGTGCAGGAGCATCCGCTGGTGCGACGGGTGCTGGAGCAGTTCCGCGGAGAGATCGTGCGGATCGAGCCGGCTCCCAAGACGCCACAAGTGCCGGAGACGCCTGCGCCTCCCGCCAAAGCAGCGCAGTGAACTCAATGAAGAGCCTATCCGTAAACCTCCTAAATCCTAACCCGCAGCGTAAGCAAGGGACGGTTCTCGGATAGGTTCTAAGTAGACCGAAGGGAAAAAACAAAAGGGTACCCGATGTTCAAGAATCTGACTCAGCTAGCCCAGATGATGAAGAACCTTGGATCGTTGCAGGATCGTGTCAAAGATCACGCGCAGCGACTGAAGAGGACACGCATCGACCAAGCCAGTCCTTGCCGTCGCGTCGCTGTGGTGATGAATGGCGTGGGGCAGGTGGAATCGATCCAGTTTCACGAGCAGGTGGTTTTGGAGGATCGTGAAGCGGTGGCGCTGGCGATAACCCAAGCCATCAACGCGGCGATCGATCAGGCGAGATCCCTTCACATGGACACCGTGAAAGATCTCACCGGAGGGATGGAGGTTCCGGGCATGGATACCTGGATGGAGGAACTGAAGAAGGGAACGGTTGGATGAGCGAGATTGGTGGAACGCTTGCGCAGTTGATCGACCAATTGGGCAAGCTGCCAGGTATTGGCCGGAAGACGGCAGAGCGGCTGGCATATCATCTGCTGCGAGTTCCCTCGCAGGAGGCAATGGCGTTGGCCGATGCGATTCGCCAGGTACGCGAGAGTCTCAGGTATTGTGAGGTCTGCTTCAATTTGTCGGAAACCCCAACCTGCAGCCTCTGTCGCGATCCCAAACGGGATTCGACCAAGCTATGCATCGTCGAACAGCCACGCGACCTGATGGCGCTCGAACAATCGGGAGCTTACAAGGGGCTGTACCATGTGCTTCTAGGAAGGATCGCGCCCTTGGAGGGGATCGGTCCCGCGCAGCTAACGATCGATCCGCTGGTGGATCGGGTGCGGAAAGGGAATTTTCAAGAGATCATCATGGCGACCAACCCCAACGTCGAAGGGGATGGAACGGCGCTTTTTCTCTCCAATGCGCTACGGGAGTTTCCTGTCGAGATTTCGCGCCTCGCGCGCGGAGTCACCTCAGGCAGCGTGCTGGAATACACCAACAAAGAAATTCTCGCCGACGCGCTTTCCGGCCGACAAAAATTATGACCTAGTCGTTCTTTGGAACTGACGATCTTCCTTGATCCAGAATACATCATCGTCTTCCGTCAGCCGGAACGCTCTAGCGTCCGGTTGAGTGGGTGATGGAACCTGATGCAATCGTACGGTTGCTGGCAGCGTCTGGCGAGCAAAGGAACCATGCATTTTCATTCCATGCGCAAGTTCGATTTGAAGTTGCAGGCAACAAGCCGTCTGGTTCTTGGTCCTGCACCCCTAACCTTAGAGCACTTGCCCGACCTCGAACTATTTGGCTTTCTATCCGATGATGATTAGGCGATCAGTTCGTTAAGAAAATGCTTCTGCTTCATCCATTCCTCAGTCACCAAATCGGCCGACTCCAGGATCGGGATGCCTCTTGGGAAGGGATGCATGAAGATTTCGATCCAGCCAGGGAACTGGATCTCTGCCAGCGCCCGCATGATGGGGCGGAAATCGAGCGGTCCGCGGCTGGGAAGCTGCTCTAGCTGCTGCTCCTTTGGGAGCAATTGCATCGCACCTTGGCCATGCTGCCATGCATAGAACAGCTTCAGGAAAGGTCCCATTTCCTTGATCCAGGAGGCAAGTGTCTGTGGTTCCTGGGGAAGGTGGTAGGGAGCCATGGCGATCCCGAGGTTGTCGGCGGGGGCTGCATCGCGAAGCCATCGGATGGCGTCCCAGTTGGAGATAAGTTGCTGGGCGTGATTTTCGATAGCGATCGTCACCCCGCATTTGGCCGCAACATCCAGATGCGCCTTCAGCTTTCCCGCGAACTCCACGACGGCCTGACGGAGGGCTTGACCTTGAAGACCTTTTTGAGCTGGGCTGCCTGTGACGATCAGGGGGCAGTGGTGCTGCTGAGCGACTTGGCATTCGGAATCCTGGCCGTAGGGGCCAGGAGGGAATTGAGTCATGCAGCCGAGGGAGACGTTGTATTTGGCAAGCAGCTTTGCGAATGTTTCGTCCCCCATCGCCTGCCACTGTTCCCGATGATCGGCATGGATTTTGGGCCAGATATCAATCGCATCGGCCCCCGATTTGGCCGCCTGTGCAATGACCGACTCCAGCGGCAGCATCCCGTAGAGACTGGAGGCCAGCAGCCACCGGGGCGACCATTTTTCTTGAGGTATGCCACCGCGCACCATGCCGTCCGGCAGGAAAAAACTGGCCGCACACATCCCCAGCAGCGTTCGTCGGTTTGATGTCATGATGCTTTCGCTTCTAGGAGTGCCCATGTTTTTATGTAACCCATCTGGCGCATGGCTTGCTGTCTATCCAAAGCCTTGATCAATCCTAACCTGAAGCTTAGAGAGGGACAGCGCACCAGGGGCGTTGGGGCACCCGGGCCGTTGCCACGGACTGACCCATGGCACACACCGTTGGTGTGCTGGAGGTGCACATAAAAAAACGCCTGGCGCGAGGCCAGGCGTTTGGAGTGATTGACAAAGGTAGATCGGACGATCAACCGATCAGCGGACCGTCGCTGCCCAGACCACCCTTCAGCTCCTGCTGAGG
>JBIINB010000159.1:0-9733 GCA_044337705.1 Pirellulaceae bacterium
TTTGCAGCATGAGTTGGGACGTGGCGAGGCGGAAGATCGACAGGGTGGCCTGATTCGTCGGGCCATAGGAATTGTGGGAAAGGATGCATCGATGGCCGGCAGCCGACGGGAACGAATCGAGGCGATGCTCCGCGAGGAACCGGAGGATGTTTTCCTGCGCTACGCTTTGGCGATGGAACTGGGCAAGGAAGGTCGGCACCAGGAGAGCTTGGATGCCCTCCACCAACTGACGCTAGGAAATCCCCCCTACGTTCCAGCCTACTTCCAGGCCGCCAGGCAGTTGGTCGATGCATCGCAGATTGATGCGGCCCGAAGGTGGCTGCGCGATGGTATCGAGGAAGCACGCAGGCAAGGGGACTTCCACGCCGCTGGGGAGATGTCCGAACTGCTTTCCGAGCTGGGGGGGCTGGGAGGCGAGTGAATCGCCGGGATCCATCGGCGAATGGATGCCTAGCGCCCCATCGCCATCGACACAGCTCAGATGCAGGAGATAGCGATGGCGCTGGAGAAATCAGATGCCATTGTCTTGAAGGTGGTACCCTGGAGCGAATCCAGTTGCATTGCGACGCTCTGGACCGATCACTTTGGCAAGATATCGGTCCTCGCCAAAGGGGCCAGGAGGCCCAAGAGCCCCTTTGAGTCTGCTATTGACCTGCTGGCCATCTGTCGCATAGTGTTCCTGCGGAAATCGGCAGACAGCCTCGATCTGCTTACCGAAGCCAAGCTGGAGCGAAGGTTTCGCGCCGGCCAGAAAAGCCTGCTGGCTTTGTACTGTGGATTTTACGTGGTGGAACTGCTGGCGACCCTGACCGAGGAAGGCGTCCCCATCGATGGGGTTTACCAGAAGACGGTCGATGTACTGGAGGCATTGGACAATCAGCAACCACCATTCCCGTGGGTAGCTTGCTATGAACTTCAGCTGTTTGGCAAGCTGGGCCATCAACCTAGCTTTGACCGCTGTGTTCAGTGCGACCTGCCCCGGTCGCATACGGCATCGACAGACCCTGTCCGCTTGCCGCCCTTGCTGGGGATCAGTTCGGGTGGCTACCTTTGCCGATCGTGTGCAGCCGGGCATCGCCAGGTGGTGGCGGTCGATTCCAGAACCATCGACTGGTTGGCCCTGGCTTCCCAGCCCGACTGCCAACCATCCGAACTAAAGGTTCCGGAGAACACGGCGAAACGAGAGATTCGAGGGTTCCTGACAGCCTACACCAAAACCCTGGTCGGAAGAAATTTGCGCGTCATCGATTTTCTGGATGACCTGGGACGTTGATGAAATCGCAGTCGCACTACGAATGACGCCATGGCGAACGAATCGCCCAACGCACTATTGGCAGGAGTCGTGATGGTCATGGAAGACCGGGAAACGAAAGTCCAGTGGAAGTATCGCTGTATCGACCGATGCACTCGGCCTGTCGCATGCTCGTCGCTGCGCCGCGATCGATCGATCGGATGCACGCTAGGACGCTCTGTGCCGCTGGGATTTGTTCTACTGGGTTTTGTTCTACTGGGGTTTGTTCTGCAGGCCGGCTGTCAGTCGCTGCGAAGCGATCGCTCCCTGGAATACGACGCCGCCAAGAATGCGGTCGAAGGATACGAGGATCGCGATGGGAATTGGGTGCGACCGGAAGGGAGTCGAGCGGAGAAGAAGGGGAACCGGCCATTGCTGGAGCAGGCAGGGGCCTGGATCCCGGGTTTGACCGACAAGCCGGCCGACCGCCCCAAGGCTCAGGAGACCTATCGACAGGCCGACACCCTATTCGAACAGGCCAAAGATGCTCAAGGTGAAGAACGACGATCCTTGTTCCGCAAAGCAGCCAAGAAATATTCCGCTGCCGGCAAGCTGTGGAGAAGCAGCTACCTGGAGCAGGACGCCATGTTCATGGAAGCCGAAAGTCGCTTCTTCGCAGAAGATTACGCAGCAGCAGAGCAGGACTACGCGACGCTTATCAAGGAATACCCCCGCACCCGCTATCAAGATCGCATCGACTCACGAAGGATGGAGATCGCACTCTACTGGCTGCAATATCAGAAGGCCAGTGGCCAGCCTTTCTTCGCGGTCAATGCCACCGACAAAAGGCGACCTTGGATCGATACCGCCGGCCACGGCAAAAAGACTCTGGAGAACATTCGACTGGGCAACCCCACCGGTACGCTTTCGGACGATGTCACGATGCGACTGGCCAACCGGGCCTTTGAGGAAGGAAAATATCAGGACGCGGCCGATCACTACGAAGACCTCAGGATGACCTACCCCGACAGCACGCATCAGTTCGACGCGCACTTCCTTGGCCTGAAGGCTGAACTGGAGAACTATGAAGGTCCTGACTATTCCGTCGCACCACTGGATCGCGCAGAAAAACTGATCCAGCAGATCCTCAGACAGTTTCCTAAAGAAGCTCAGGAACAGCGCGAGTACCTCCAGAAGTCGCACTCCGAAGTGCGGTACCGAAAGGCCGAACGAGCCTGGACGGCGGCCGAATACCGGATGCTGCGAGAAGAAAATAATGCAGCCAGGGTCTACCTGGACCGTATCCTGACCGAATACTCTGATACGCCGTTTGCCGACAAGGCCCGCGAGGCGGTCGAGAAGATCAAGGATAGGCCTGGAGTTCCACCTCAGCGATTCCAGTGGCTTGCCAACATGTTCCCCGAAAATGATCCGGTAGCGCCTCTTCTCCAGGCGACGGAGGCGAAACCGTGAGCCGCCGAGAGGAAGCGGGAACTGGACCGTCGCAATGGCTGTCGGGAGCGCGTTCGCGCCGCACCTTCCTGGCTCAGGTCCCCTGCGTGGCTTCCAGTTTGATGGGATGTGCCAGCTATCGCATGGGCCCCCAATCGCTCTACCGGACCGATCTCCGTACCGTATCCGTCCCGGTTATCCGCAGCGACAGCTTTCGTCCCGATCTAGGGGTGCGACTGACCGAGATCGTGCAGAAGCGAATCGAAGAGCGGACTCCCTACAGGATCGCCAACCAGGCCACTGCCGATTCGACACTGACTTGCCGACTGACCACCGATAGCAAGCAGGTGATTTCCGAGACGGGGACGGATGAACCTAGATTGCTGCAAACCTTCTTTACAGTGGAAGTGCAATGGACCGATCGACGCGGCCAGCTATTGATGGAAAACCGCTTTCTTCCCCCGAGTGAAGTGGCCTTTTACTTCGCACAGAACGCCCATCTTGTTCCTGAATCAGGTCAGTCGATCGCAACGCAGCACCAGCGGGCCATGGAGCGACTGGCCGATCACATTGTCGACCAGATGGAAGCTCGCTGGTAACCCCATACCCCACCGCGACAGTGATGGCCCATCGACTGCAGCAGGTCATTCTTTGGTGAGCTGTGCCAGATAGATCGCCGTCATCGGGCGCCCTTGGCGATCTTCTTCATGAGTGGAGTAATAAGACAGCAGCGCATTGTTTTCGTCCAGCTCGACAAACCCCGGATAGGAGTTATCTCCGCCACTGGGCAGCTGAAGAGCTCGCACCAACCGATCGCCGTCCAGCCAATCGAGCGCGGTGACCGGATGAGAAGGATTGGATGTATCGCGACCTCCAATCAGCCAGTGATCTCCCCAGCGAACAATCATCGGCCCGCCGATTCCACGCTCCAACTCGACTCGATCCCAATGAAGGTAGGGCGGTTGGGAGCGAAGCAGTTGCGCTGGACGATTTCTCGACCTTCGCCCGACTCCTGTCAGCGTGCCCTGCAGGTCGATCCAGAACGCAGTCTCGTCTCCCTCTATCTCCTGAAATAGGGCCTGCTTTCTCCAGACCAGACCATCCTCACTGGCCAGCATCACCGATTCGACTTTGTCCCCCTCTCCGCGCGCCGTGATCTCAAATCGCGGGTTGCGTCGCCCACAAAGGTAGGCCAATTTCCCGTCGCTGGCCGCTCGCCAGACATAATGGCCGAAGGTCCCCTCCATCATTTGAGGCCCATTCCACGCCTCCCCATCGTCAGTCCAGACAGTGTACCCGAGATGTTTGTTCAGATCGTATTGATCGAGCGGCAGGGTGGAGTTGCCGGTGTACCACGTTCCGGTAATGACAAAGAGACGATCTTTGAAAAGGAGAAAATGCGGGTCGCGAACATCTCTTTGCGGGACAGAGAATCGATGAACCTCTTTCCACTGAATGCCATCCTCGCTGGACAGCACCAAAATGGCTGAAGTCGGGTGGACCATATGGCCATCCGGACAGCTTCGAAATGTTAGATAGAACTTTCCGCGAAAACGGCATAGATCGGTAAATGCATTGTGCTCACCATTGTGGTGGATGCGGCGCACCGACTGCATCCTCAGCGCCGGCAGCTTTGCCGACTCGGTCAAAACTTGGTTGGTGGCACCCTGCGTCAGGCCGGTCCAGGGGTAAGCAATCGCCACAGACAAGGACTGCAGGAAGCAGCGCCTTGCCGACCGCCAAGAGTGCGATCCCAGCGCAGAAACGAGTGAGTCTTTGGATCGACCGGCCGAAGTTGGCTGGATCACTCGCCGTCCCCTTGAATGATGATCGTTCCGCCAGATTCCCCGGACGTTTCAGTCTGCTGACCATCCCGGGGCGTGTTGGGAGTGCCCTGGCCGGGCTGCCCTGGCTGCTGAGGCTGCTGGGGGCCGGCAGGACGCGGGGCCTGGAGGATGGCCCGCAGCGCTTTCTCCAACTGCTTGCTACCCGAACCGGTGCTCAGCGATCGGACTTCCAACGCCCCGGACGGCTTGGCCGACTCATCCAGCCTACCGATCAATTCGATGATCACCTTGGAGAGCCCTTCGTCTTTTGCATTGACGATGATCGTGTTGGTCACTTTGTCGACACCGAGAAACAGATCGGCTTCCGAGGAGAACAGCGAACGTCGTTCGGCCCCCGACTGCTCCCCCGGTTTGCCTTGAGTCTGGAAGGTACGATCCTTTTCGCTGAGGCTGTCGCGATAGGCATCCTTGACCGCTTCGACGATGGAATCCGCCTTGGAGTAACGAACCTTCACTAGCTGGATATAGCGAGCCGTCTTGACGCGGGGTGGTACCGGAACGTCCCATGTCTCAATCAGTCTCTCCACCACGCGCAACGTCGCCTCATCGGCCCCCTGGACCGTCACTGTGTTGGAATCATTTTCTGCGGTAAAACGCAGTTTCCGTTTCTTACCCAACTCAGGTGTCTCGGGCTCCTTCTTCTTGGGTATCTCATCGAAAAACAGCCAAGAAAGGTAGTCGTCTCTGCCTGACCTATTCGACTCCTCTTCCTTGAAATAGTCCTGCAACTTCATCACTACCCAACTGGCGCTGTTGTGCTTCAGATAGAAAATCTGAAAAGGTGGCACCGGCGGTTTGTTCTGCTGCATGTACCTTTCCAGCATATCGACCGCCTGCTGGTCGTCCGATTGCAGAATCAGCGACCCATCGGGCGCCAACCGAATCTCAACGGGAGGTGGGGTCGAATCGGAGGCAGCATTCGCTGCGGGCGCCGACCGATTTCCTTCCGATGCAGGTGGCTCAGCTCTCACGGGTCGAGCCGAGGTCAAGATGGCGGCGCGAGCCAACAAGGGCTTGCTGCTGGACACTGGTTCGTTAGCCACCGGTACGTCTGCGGAAATCGATTCGCTGGTCGACGATTCTTCCGGCTTTGAGGCGTCCTTCGACGGGATTGCTGGTCGGCCATCGGAAGGCTGCTCGCTGGGTGGGGGAGGTGTCGATTTACGGAACTGCGATTCGCTGGGAAGGATCAGTGGATTGGGCGAAAGGTCCTTCCAATTGCGTTCCAGCTCCTTCAGGTAACGTAAGGTCTCTTCGGAGTTGGATGCTTCGATCCTGCGCCAAGGCAAACGCTGCTCCTGGTCTGGGACCTCTCCCAGTCGCTTCAGGAATCGGTCGATTTCCCCTTTCTCCCGCTCATTAGCCCAGACCAGAAGTTGGTTTTCCTCCAGGTCGGCGGCCACCTTCAGCTGTTCCGTTTTTTTATTCTTGTCCTGATTGCTGTTGAACCCCCAAGGGTCATAGAACCGAAATCGCGAGTTGGAACTGGATTCCTCGGGTTCCTTGCGTACCAGAAGTAGCTTGATCGAGCCTGCGACCTGATCGGCGGGCCGTCGCCGAAGCGGGATGACATAGAGTTGGCGACCATCCCCATCCAGTTTTTCGATGACCTTCATGATCTGCAGGTGATCGTAGATAGGACCGACGGCGATGATCGATCGATTCTCCTTGTCGATTTCCAACTTCGTCATTGGCCCCAGGGCATCGGTTTTGATCAGCATGCTCACCAACCGCTCGGGATCCAGCGACTGAAGTTGGTAGACCTGCATATTCAGATCTGGACTCATGCTGTTGGCGGAATCTGTTGGCACATCCACCGACTTGAGGAATGACTCAATCTCTGCCATGCGGTCGTCGGGAGCATGGACGATGATTGAGTTTCGCCGATTGTTGGCGACCAGAAAGACTTCGTCCTTCCGCTTGCGAGCGGTCGGCTTGGGGCCTGCGGCACCTCCCATCTGCTGTTGCATCTGCTGTTGCATCTGCATTTCCGCCATCTCCATCGCCATCTGCTGTTGCTGCATCGCCATGGCGTACTCTGGATTGGTGGAAGTCGCTCGCTCCTTCTTCTCGATCCCTAAAAACCGCTCCAGATCTCGAATCACTTCGCTGGCACGGACATGCTCCAGCACAAACTCCTTGGCCAGCTTGGCAACCGATTCGGCCGACTGCTCGTCCTCCAAGATTCTGGCCACTTCCCGAAGATTCGCGACCGCATCCATCGCTTCCAGCCGGTTGGTTCGACGCAACGCGAACAGCTTTCCGTTGCTGCTGATTAAGGGCTTGAGCTCTTCAACGATCTCCTCGGCCACCAACGACTCCAGTGGGAAGACGACCCGGACAAATCGATGGACCGGCTGGGAATCGAGTTGCTTTGGATCGATCCTGGGAACCATGGCGATGTTGATCCCCTCGGTTTTCACAACCTGGATCATCCCCTCGGTCTCGATCATCGTGTAGCCACGAGCCAGCAGTTGGCGATTGAAGAGATCCCTCGCCTCCTCAAGCCTGTAGGGTCGCTGGGTTGAAATGTTCAGATAATCACCCGGCAACTCCTGCCAGTCAAGCGTCCGCTGGGAAACGCGAGCCAGCCACTGAAGAAGGTCGGGCCACGATTGATTGCGAAAAGAAAACTGGATCATCCCGTTTTCGTCTGGCTTCACATCAAACTCCCGCTTGTCGGGAGGTTCCGGCGGCTCCTTCGTTCGCTGGACCGCTTTGCCCTGCTCCTCCTCTTTCTTCTCCCCTTCCTTCGGTTTCTCCTGACCTTCTCCGGATGGCTTCGGCTCCGAATCCTCTCGCTCCTTGGGTGACGCTCCATCTGGAGTTGCGGCTGCAGTTCCGACCGGTGGCGCCGGGGTCACCTGCACCGGAATCGCCGTCCCATTCGAATCGGTGACAATCACGGTCTGAGCCGTGGCAGGAGTTCCAAGAATGGAAACGACCAGGGTTACCAGAACGGCACGTGACAGCATGGCGCACCCGGCTCGACGCAAGAAAATCGGGAAACCGCGACGATCGCTATCCGCACGTTGAAGAACCGAATCGGCAGCGCGCAAGCCACCCAGTCGATCGCACGTGTCGAGGAGACACCGGACAGCTTGGGCTTCACCGCCACAAGTTGGATCGTTTTTCAAGGGGCTGCAAATGGACCGTCGTTGAGCGTTGGACATCCGAATTCTTCTTCACAAAGAAAAAAGGTTAAATGCAGTCGTACTCCTGCAACCGCAACCAAGCCTTGGGCGACCCAAGGTATCAGCCAAAAACAGAGAGCCCCAACTGCCGGCAAATATACCCCAGCCGACAATCTGGAACCCTGCTATGATTATGGATTGAACCTTCAGCCCGGTCCAAAAAAAACAATTTTGCTCGTCAGGATTGCCGATTTTCAGTCACCAAAGGTACTAATCGGTGCGATGGATTTTTGGAATTGATGAAGCGGGCTATGGACCGAACCTGGGGCCTCTTTGCCTTGGTATTTCCTGGTGGGAAGTCGATGGCCCTGAAAATGTCCCAGGCTGGCAACTGGCGCTGGCCCCCTTATTCCAGCCTCGCCCCCCCAGAAATCCGTGGGGGTGGATCCCGCTGGGGGATTCCAAAATCCTCCACGCATCCGGTCGCAGCAGATCTCTGCTGCAGGACGCAGTCGAAGTCTTCCTGGAACTCGCCAACCGACTTACTGCCCGACACCCCTCCACCGACGACTCATCCCACCCAAGTCCAACAGAGACGCCTTCCGGACTCTGGAGCACCCTTCTTCCCGACCACGACCGGAATACGCTGCGGGCCATGCCCTGGTATGCATCCGCTGAAGCGGGAGAGTGCGAGAATTCCGCTTCGACGATCTGCTCGATCCTGAACGAAACAACTATGAAAGATGCGATCGATTCGCTGACGCGCCTTGGGATCCAAAGACTGGAGCTTGCGGCACGAGCGATAGAGGCAAAGTCATTCAACAGGGAGGTCGAAAGTCGAGGCAATAAGGCGAATGTCCTGACCAGCGCCTCTTTAGAAATGCTCCGCGGGCAACTGGAGCGATTGGCTGGAAGATCCAGTCGACTTCCCAGTAGCATCGAACTGTGGTGCGATAAACATGGTGGCCGTCAGCGATATGCGTCGGCATTGCAGCACCACTTCCCTGACTGCTGGTGGACTGTCCAGAAGGAGCATCCTGAATGCAGCCATTACCGATCAACCTGGAGAGATACACCGATTGAGATTCGGTTTCTGGCCAAAGGAGATTCCCTGGTACCGATCGGTCTGGCCTCGATGATTGCCAAAACGATTCGGGAATTGGCGATGGCTCGATGGAATCAATACTGGTGCACCCAGATCCAAGATCTCAGGCCGACGGCTGGATATCCGACGGATGCCAGACGATTTGCAGATCAGATCGAGTCAAAAGCGATGCAGCTTGGTTGGTCGCCTCATGACTGGTGGCGTCAGGTCTGATGCCACTAGAGGCCAAGGTTTGGGTAATTCGACAACTGGTTCGCTTAGTTGTCCACGCTGGAGTTCTCGCTCTGGCGAAGATGCCAAGCGATCACCAGTGCTTCGGTCGGCATACGAATCGCATCGTTTCGATTCCAGCCGCGTTCGCTGATTTCGATCGACGGCCCCAGAGACAGCAGACTCTCCAAAATGGCTTGGTCAAATTTCTGATTCGCCGTCCACCCTTGTTCGTTATAGACGAATTGAATCGATTCCAGAGCCCGTTCGACGCACCAGGCGGCCGCCTGTTCGATGGAAGGACGATCCACCACGCCTTGAAAGGCACCGCTCTGGAGATAGTACTTGGCCACTTCATTTGCTTTCTGGAAGATTTGATCGCCGACGGATGACTGGAATCCAACCTTGCCGGGAGACTGGCGACCGGCCATCCGTTCGCCATCTGCCACTTATCTTTCGGCGCCGCATGGGACACGTCTGGTCCGGCAAGTAAAAATTTCCGACGATTCCCCGTGGAACGCTCGAACCACCTCGCTCATTTTGATTCAAGACGCGAGGATCGCAGGCAAACTTGAAAGAAAGTTGCCCCAGTCACCCAGGGAGCGAAGTTTCCGGCAATAGCCAACTGGAAGAATCGGCAACCATGCGTGGTAGCCTTCGCGGCATGGGATGAGAGTTTCTGGGCTCCATGCGTTGCAGCGATCCGCACACTGCAGTCAAGCTTCAGTCCCGGGCCGCTACCAGACCAACCGAA
>JBIINB010000003.1:0-86759 GCA_044337705.1 Pirellulaceae bacterium
TCCACATAGCGGCCAAGCCAAAGCAGATTGTCGGCGACTCGACTGGTCAACTCGTTTCCGGCACGGCGGCGTGAAGCCTGCGATGGCAGCGTCGCCGAAAGCAACGTGACGGGTGGTTGAGGTGTCTGGGAACAGATCCAGACGTCCTTGCTGATCTCTCCCCCCAAGCTGTCCCGCTCCAGCATCTCCAGGCTCCCAGCGACGCGCGCAAGTCCTCCCGGCATGACCTGGTAATCTCCCTGGCCGTCGGCCACCAGGAAGACCCGCAGCGCCACCGGCATCGCTTCGATCATCCCATCGCGACAGCTGGGGATGACCGAGCGGGAGATTTTCTGCTGAGCGACATACTTGCAGGGCATCTGGCGGGCCAATTGGTCAACCTGATCCCACGATTCCACCTCGGGGCTGGCGGCCGCGCGGGTTCTCCCGACGCGGTAGGCGCTGGTGATTTTGGGCGCCTTCGAATCCCAGGGGATCAGGGGCTTGGGGCCATTCAGCCATTGGGTAGGAATCGAAGGAAGCTGAAGTGGCGTCGCGGTCCAGGCTTGGCAGATGGAGTCGAGAAAGGGGAACACGACCGCCGACTCCAACAAGGAACTACCCAGCGAATTGATCACCCGCACGTTCCCCCCTCGCACCGCTTCGATCAGCCCCGCCACTCCCCAGCGCGGGTCGCTCTGCAATTCCAGCGGATCGCAGAACTGATCGCTGAACCGCCGAACCAGCACGTCGACCGGAAGCAGACCTCCTAGCGTCTTGAGCATCACTCGGCGATTTCGCACGGTCAGATCGGCGCTCTCCACCAACGCGTAGCCAAGGTAGCGAGCCAGATAGACATCTTCGAAATATCCAGGAGTGTCGGGGCCCTGCGTCCAGATGGCGATGCGTGGATTGGGGGCCGACCAGGGTGACTGTTCCGCCAGAAGACGCCGCATCGCAATGAAGAAAGGCGCGTGCCGCTGGACATGACAGTCCTGGAACGCCTGGGGGTAGACGCGAGAAAGCACGACGCGATTTTCCAAGGCATAGCCCATGCCAAGAGGTGCGTCGGTTCTGTCTGCGACCACATGCCAATACCCCTGACGGTCGCGCGCCACTTCAGCGCTATAGAAATGCAGAGCCGTTGTCCCTTCATGCATCAGCCCATGGAAGGAGGGAAGGTAGCCAGGATGCGCAAAAAGAAGCTCGGGCGGGATGAGCCCCTCGGCCAGCGATCGCTGGCGACCGTAAAGATCGAGGATCAGTCGATTGAGCAGTTGGGCGCGCTGGCGAAGCCCTCTGGAAAGGTGCTCCCACGCTTCCTGGCTCCATGGCCAAACCACCGGATCGACTTTCCAGGGCCGTGCCGCATCACCAGAACCGGTCGCCATCCAGGAGACGGTGCCGTGATCCCGCACCAGCCGTTCGATCCTCCGAACCGCTTCCGACCAACTGAGCTGTCGGACTTCCGGATGCTTCAGAAAACGCTGCCAAGGACTCGCGCACCAAGACTCGGACAAGCCTAGTTCGTCAAACTCTCCCGATGGAGGTCGGTAGGCGACCTGGAGCTGCTGCCAAGAATCGTCCTGGTCTCCAAGTGGCTCCATCGACAATCTCACTTCCTCTCTTTCCGCATGAACCCGTGCCACACGCCTGGAGATAAGGGGCATCTGCCCTTGGCGTTCCTGGAAGCAGATCCGATGCGGCACCACGTAGCGGCATCTAAATCCAAAGACTGGCCAGACCCAGCAACACACCGATACCGACCATGAAACCGGTGATCCACAGGCCGGTCTGCCATGCATAGCGGAGAATCAGATCGCGTCGTTCGTGCCGCGTCGCAGCGATGACCAACGAGATCGCCACCACCAGCGGCAGGTACCAGAACATGTAACTGGGACTCATCGTGATCGACATCGATCAGCTCCTTAAACCTCACCGACCAAACCCCCCGATGCAGATCGATGGAGAATGCCTCAGGCGGTGACACTCGTTTGGCAGAGGCTGTGGGTGCTAAGAGGGACGCAGAAATTCATCACGAAAGGTCACTCTCCTGCAACGCCCCTGTGCTGCGGAGCGCAAGGGAAAGGTCGAGCCGTTTTGCGTCGTCCCAAAGCCCTTCCAGATCGTAAAAGGCTCGACTCTCTTCGTCGAACAAGTGAACCACCACTCCTCCGTAATCGAGCACAATCCAGCGGCCATCCTCTACCCCGGAGAGTCCAAGTCGCCGCTCCCCAAGCTCCTTGCGGAGCATTCGGTCGATCTCTTCGCTGATTGCGACCAGTTGTCGACGGGAAGTCCCCGTGGCGATCACAAAGCAATCGAAAATGGGCGTCTGCTCGGAGACATCCAGAACCACGATCTGCTGACCACGCAGCTCGGCGGCAATGCGTGCCGCTGCCATCGCGACGCGGCGACTGGCCTCCCGCTGCTCGGCCAAGCTGGGGGCTGCCGACGACGCTCCCTTGGAACTGGCCCCAGCGGGACTTCCCTCCCGCACTTCATCCCCCTGCGTATTACTCATGCAACCAATGAACCTCTGGATTTTTTTCGTAATTAGGAATCTTTTTCACGGGGGCGACCAAAGGTCGTGTCGCAGCCGCATCGAACAAGTAGGTCCCTCCACAATCTCTGCGCTGAATCGCCCTGGCATCGATTGACCTCCAATCATCATACCCGAACAGCCCCCAAGGCGAGAAGCTTTCTCCAGCGATCGACCGCGAGAGGTTGGCGAGCGCGCGGTGGCCCAAGGGCAGGCTGTCAGTCCATATGGGGTTACGTCTTGCGATCCCCAGACCACCTTTTTTGTCTTCAAATCCTTCGGAGTCCCACTCATGGCAGATTGGATTGAACCTGGCCAAAAGGCCCCTGCGTTTTCTGCACCGACCGATCAAGGGAAGGTGGCCAAATTAAAAGACTACGCTGGACAGTTCCTGGTTCTCTATTTTTATCCCCGCGACGACACCCCCGGTTGCACCAAAGAGGCGTGCGCCTTCCGTGATCAGTCAAAGGAATTAGCGAAGCTAGGGGCTTCGGTACTTGGAGTCAGCACCGATTCAGTCGCTTCGCACCAGAAATTTCAGAAGAAATTCGAGCTCAACTTCCCCCTGATGGCTGACGAGGATCACGCGATCGCGGAAGCCTTTGGGGCATGGCGAGAAAAAAATATGTACGGGAAGAAGTCGATGGGTATTCAGCGTTCGACCTACCTGATCGGCCCTGACCAAAGGGTGGTTCATGTCTGGAAAAAAGTGCAGGTCGATGGCCACGATCAAGAGGTGATCGAAGCGATTCAGGCCGCAAAGAAGGGGGACGATTGAGCCGATAAGGGGTTGGTCGATAAGATTCTCTATGCCTTTAGGGGGGGTGCCGGAAAGCGAAGTTGCTTGGAGTGGTGCCAGAAAAAGAAAAATGAAGGAGCCACTTTGATTTGCGATTGACGATGTTGCACGTTGATCGATATCTTCTTACCTTCCCTGACCCGGCGAGCCGATCCGACGGATGGCTAGTTGAGGTCGGAGGACGGAAAAACATTGGGTTTTTTGGGCAATTGCCTTCCTTTGGGGTGCTTGAACGTGTCAACTGGATCGCATGAAGTCATTCGGATTCGAATGGAAGCTTATGACCATGCCGTGCTCGACCAGAGCGCCATGGAGATCGTCGAGACAGCCAAGCGGACACACTCGGAAGTGCATGGGCCTATTCCGCTGCCAACCCGCGTGGAACGGTACACCGTTCTTTCAGGGCCGAATATCGATAAAAAAGCAAGGCAGCAGTTCGAGATTCGGACTCACAAGCGGTTGATCGACATCAAGCAGGCAACTGCAAGGACGATTGAGGCGCTCAATAAACTGAGTCTTCCTGCCGGGGTCGATATCAAGATCAAGGCGACCGCCAGATAGTGTCGATTACTGGGGTTCCAGGACCTGATGTTTGGGTGATAGCGAAATGAGACGGAGGCCATCGAGGTAACTTGCCGGGTTGAACGACTGAGAGTGGTTCGACGATTTCGGCATCTCCTCCATGGCAAGCGCGATTCATACGGGATAATGCGATGACTAAAGGTATACTCGGCCGCAAGGTCGGAATGACGACGGTATTTCAACAGGACGGAACGGCAGTGCCGGTGACGGTGCTGGAGGCTGGCCCCTGTTCGATCACTCAAGTTCGCACCCTGGATCGCGACGGTTATTCGGCTGTCCAGCTTGGTTTTTCTGACAAGCCTCGTCGCCTGGCGCGACGTTCTGAACGTGGGCATGTGGCCCCGATCGGCAGTGTTCGCAGCAAGAAGTTGGCTGCTGCAGGAGTCCCTGTGGGGGAGCGTGCCGGTTGTGAACCCAAGCGGTTTGTGCGTGAGTTTCGGCTCGCGGAAGCCGCTCAGTTCCCAGTGGAATTGAAGGTTGGGGGGGCTGTCACGGTGAACATTCTCGATGGGGTGTCTGCCGTCGATGTCACTGGTATCACCAAGGGTTGTGGTTTCCAAGGGACGATGAAAAAGCATGGATTCAAGGGGCAGCGTGCGACGCACGGTGTCAAGAAGGTTCATCGTCATCCTGGGGGTACTGGTGCTGGTACTTATCCAGGGAACACGATCAAGGGTAAGAAGATGGCGGGCCGCTACGGAAGCGACCGCGTCACGATGAGGAATCTGAAGGTGGTGCGTGTTGACGCAGATAACCACCTGCTCCTGGTGCGCGGGGCGGTGCCTGGTCCGGCGGGTGCTTTTGTGATCATCCGCGAGACGAATAAGTTGGGCTAGGAAGCGTGCGCGGGACGATTTGTCTGCCAGTCGTTGAAGGAATTGTGAGATGTCATCGGTGAAGTTGCCTGTTTACAGCCAGAGTGGCGAGAAGGTTGGGGAGTACGAAATCAACCCCAGCGAGATCGCGCCAACGGTCAACAAGCAGTTGTTGCACGACGCCGTCGTGATGTACTTGGCCAATCGCAGGCAGGGTTCGGTGAAAACCAAGTCTCGCGGCGAGGTTTCAGGCTCTACCAAGAAGATGTACAAGCAGAAGGGGACTGGCCGGGCCCGTATGGGGTCCAAGAGAACGCCCCAGCGGCGCGGTGGCGGTCACGCCAATTCCAGGCAGCCTCGCTCTTGGTACTACAGACTCAATCGAAAGGCCGTCCAGTTGGCGACTCGCATGGCGCTGGCGCACAAACTGCAGCATGGTTCGGTGGTGGTGCTGGATCGGCTGCAGATTGACGCACCCAAGACGAAGGTTATGGCTGAAACTCTTCGGAAGATGGGGTTGGAAGGGAAGACGGCAACTCTGGCTACTGCTGCTGTCGATCGCAACGCTTACCTGAGCGGCAGGAACATCGCGGGCCTATCGGTCTCGCCTGTTACTGACCTGAATGCTTTGTCGATTCTGGCTCCGAAGACGTTGGTGATGACGAGAGAAGCGATCGAGTGGGTTGCAGCCAAGTCGAAGGCCAAGGTGTCTGCCTGATCGATTGAGAATTGGCCGTAGGTCAGCCACGGCGACAAGTGCGAATGATTGGGTGACACGGAAGGCGGAAAGGGTATTTGGAAGATGACGACCAAGCAAGCAAATGCAAAGCACAAGCCTTTCGGGATTCAGTTGCAGGCGCACCAAGTGGTGGTCCGGCCGTTGCTGACCGAAAAGGGGATTCATCGCGCTTCGCGCAACAATCAGTACGCTTTCGAAGTCCATCCGAATGCGACGAAGGATGATGTGCGATCAGCTATTGAAGAGCTATTCAATGTGAAGGTCACTCGCGTTGCTACCCAGAATAAGCACGGGAAGAGTCGTCGATTTCGCAATCGAGTCACACCGGCTCGTCCCTGGAAAAAGGCGATCGTGACGCTGCACAGCGAGCATCGCCTCGATTTCTTCTAATCCGAGTAACCGAACAACGACAACTCAGTCAAGTGGGACAACGAAACCACTGGGGAAGATAAGACGATGGGGATACGAGTTTACAAGCCAACATCCGCAGGGCGGCGTAACGCTTCGGTTAGCGATTTCGCAGAATTGACCGAAGGTTACACCCCTGAGAAATCGTTGATGGTGCGTTTGCGGCGGCCTGGTGGAAGAAACAACCAGGGTTTCATTACTGCGCGACATCGAGGCGGCGGACATAAGAGGCTCTATCGGATCATCGACTTCCATCGCACCAAAGATGGGGTGTTGGGACGAGTCGATTCGGTTCAGTACGATCCCAATCGGTCAGCTCGTATTGCCCTGGTGCACTATCAGGATGGAGATAAGCGGTACATCATCGCTCCAGACGGGATGAAGGCTGGACAGGTGATTCAGAATGGCCCCGACGCTCCGCCGGTGATGGGCAACTGCCTACCGATGAAAAACATTCCTCCGGGAACTGAAGTCTGCTGTGTGGAGATGACTCCGGGGCGTGGCGCAGCCTTGTGTCGGTCGGCCGGCGTAGCTGCGATCCTAATGGCCCGCGAAGGAACTTGGGCGCAGTTGCAACTCCCCAGCGGGGAAGTTCGACGTGTTCCAAATCGTTGCCGAGCGACCATCGGGAAAATCAGCAACACAGACCATGACGCGATTTTGATTGGTAAAGCGGGCCGCAATCGCTGGAAGGGGATACGTCCTTACGTTCGCGGTACGGCGATGAATCCGCACGACCACCCACACGGTGGTGGTGAGGGCCGAACCAAGGGTGGCCGGCATCCCGTCAGCCCGACTGGCAAATTGGCAAAGGGCGGATCGACACGACGACCTCGCAAGCCGTCCAACACGGCGATTGTTCGGCGGCGGAGGTCGGTGCGGTATGGGCAGTTGAAACTGAAGTGATAGAGCGATCGGGATGGGCTGGGTCAAAGACGTGATCGGTGGATCGATGATGTTGATGCCCGGTAGATAAATCGACGACCGTTGAAGGAACAGGTGCATCGGATATGGGAAGGTCAACGAAAAAGGGGCCGTTTGTCGACCCCAAGGTCTTTGCCAAAGTGATGAAGGGTCGGGAATCGGGAGCGAGCGCTCCGATTACGACGTGGGCCAGGCGGTGCACGATTGTTCCGGAATTCGTCGGCGCAACCTTCATGGTTCACAACGGCAAGACGCATATAAAAGTCTTCGTCACTGAAGACATGGTGGGGCACAAACTGGGCGAGTTTGCTCCGACACGGACTTTCCGTGGTCACGGCGGTAAGGGCAAGAAGTAGGCTGAGGTTTGGTCAGGAAGTCAGGAACATCCAAGATGTCATACCGAGCAGTCCATAAGTACGCTCGCATCAGCGCCCGAAAGGTGCGGCCGCTGGCGGATATGGTCCGCGGCAAATTTGCCGACGAGGCGCTTGAAATCCTGCGCTACCAGCCGGCTCGTGGGGCCCGTTTGCTGGAGGCCGTGTTGCAAAGCGCGGTTGGCAGTGCACGCGATCCCGATCAGAACCAGGGCCAGTCGATTGGTCCGGAAGAATTGGTGGTGGTGGAGGCGAAGATCGACGGAGGGCCAACCTTCAAACGGATTCGGCCGATGTCTCGTGGACAAGCCTTCGGCATTCTCAAGAGGACAGCTCATATCACCGTCGAACTGGAGCGGATCTCGGATCTGTAGTGGTGCACCATGGGACAAAAGGTTAATCCGGTTGCGTTTCGAACTGGCATTGTCATTGGCTGGAAGAGCCGTTGGTATGCGAGCAAGAAAGAGTACGCAGAGCTTCTGGTAGAAGATCAGAAGATTCGTAACTTCATTAAAAAGCATCCTAGCAAATCGCAGTACCGCGCTGCTGGGATCGACCGCATAGAGATTGAGCGGACCCGAGACGAAGTACGCGTTCTTCTCTACGTTGCCCATCCCGGACTGATTATCGGGAAGAAGGGGCAGGACGTCGAGGTATTGCAGGAAGAATTGCAGAACCTGATCGGGCGGCGGGTCAACTTGAAAATTGAAGAGGTCAGTCGACCAGAGATTCAGGCACAGCTGGTTGCGGAAGATCTGGCTCAGCAGATTGCCAAGAGAGCCAGCTTCCGGCGGACGATGAAGCGGGCGATTGAGCAGACGATGGAAGCGGGAGCCAAGGGTATTAAGATCCAGATGGCGGGGCGACTGGGAGGGGCCGAAATGGCCCGCCGCGAGAAAGCCAACGCTGGGGCGCTCCCTTTGAGCACACTGCAGGCGAAGATCGACTACGGTTTCGCCGAAGCATCGACGCCGCAAGGCAACATTGGAATTCAGGTTTGGATTAATCAGGGTACTTACGCGGGAGATGGTAGCGATGGCGCTGATGCCCAAGCGGGTCAAGCACCGAAAAAGCCAAAGAGGTCGTATAAAAGGTAATGCGACGCGCGGCAATAAGGTCGTCTTCGGCGATTTCGGACTACAGTGCGTACAGCCTGGTTGGATCCGAGCCCAGACGATCGAAGCCGGCCGTATCGCAGCCAACCAATATGTCCGTGGCGAAGGTCGACTGTATATCCGGATTTTCCCAGACAAGCCGGTTTCTTCGAAGCCGCTGGAGACCCGTATGGGTAAGGGAAAAGGGGAACCGGAATACTGGGTGGCTGTCGTTAAGCCGGGTACGGTTCTTTATGAACTGGCTGGAGTCAGCGAGCAGCAGGCAAAGGTCTGTTTCGCTCGGTTGGCTGCAAAGATGCCGGTCAAGGTCCGATTGATTCGAAGGCGTCCGGCGTAGCCGATCCGCTCGCTTGGACGCCGATGGCTGCCTCTTAGCGGAATGATTGAAATAGCGTGTAGGTAGGGGACTTGGAAATGAAGATTGCAGAACTCCGCGAGATGAGCGACGAGCAGCTGGAGCTGACGGCGAAAGAGGCAGCGGAGACGCTGTTTCGGGTTCGGATTCAGGCGCAGACGGAGCGGGTTACGAAGCCGAGCGTGGTTCGTAGCAACCGACGTCTGATCGCTCGGGTGCGAACGCTACAGCGGGAGCGATCGGGGAAGAGCAATTAAATACGCCGGATGCGGCCTCAACTGAGGCGGCAGCTGGTTGGTGGTGAATTCAAGCAGGCAAACAACGCAACTGGATCAATCGGGAACAGTCAAGATGCCAAGGCGCGTGTTGGTGGGTGTCGTCAAGTCGGATCGCGTGTCGCAACTGCGGCGGGTGGAAATTGAACGGCTTGTTCGACACAAGAAGTACAAAAAGATCATCCGTAATCGGACGGTCTGTCACGCGCACGATGCCGACAACGTATCGTCCATCGGCGACCGGGTGGAGATTGAAGAAACTTCTCCCATGTCGAAACTGAAGCGTTGGCGGGTGGTCCGCGTGGTGGAAAAGAACAAAGAAGTCGACCTCGCCTCGATGAAGGCGCGGCGTAGCGAGGCGGCTGGCAGCGACGAGCTGACGGCGGTCGTAGGGGAGTAAAGCAGCGATGATCCAGCAGGAAACCAGATTGCAGGTGGCTGATAACACCGGCGCCAAGGAAGTGATGTGCATCAAGGTGCTTGGGGGATCGCGACGTCGATTCGCCGGCATCGGAGATGTGATCATTTGCTCGGTAAAGAGTGTCATCCCTGGTAGCGAAATCAAGAAAAAAGCAGTGGTGCGAGCCGTTGTGGTGCGTTGCAAGCAGCCCAGTCGCCGACCCGATGGCAGCTACATTCGCTTTGACAGCAACGCGGTGGTGATCATCGACAAGGATTCGAATCCTCGTGGGACCCGTATATTCGGCGCTGTTGCGCGAGAACTGCGGGATTTGAATTTCATGAAAATTGTCAGTCTCGCGAGCGAGGTGGTTTGATGTGGATTCGAATCAATGACATGGTGGAAGTGATTTCTGGGCGTGATCGCGGGCAGCGTGGTAAGGTCCTGAAGATCGATCGTGAAGGGAACCGAGTCGTTGTGGAAGGGATGCAGCGGGTGTACAAGCACGTACGAAAGTCCCAGCGAAATCCACAAGGAGGAAGGTTGTCCAAAGAATCTTACATTGATGCGTCCAACGTCATGCTGGTTTGTCCGCAGACTGGAAAGCGGACACGCGTCGGTGTGCGACTGACCGCGACGGGTGCCAAGGAGCGGTTTGCCAAGAAGAGTGGTGTTTCGCTGGGCGAAATTTCGCCTGCCAATCGCACGTAGGTCTGAATTCCAAACACGGTTCCGCAGTAGGTCTTCAACCTGGGCCCACGATTGCTCGGTAAGTTGGGGCAGACGAGACCTGAATTATTAGAGGGAAATGAGTAACTCGATGGCTCCTCGATTGCAACTGAAGTACCAGCAGGAGATCGCCCCCGAATTGGCGAAGCGGCTGGAGATTTCCAATGTGATGGCGGTCCCTCGTCTCGAGAAGGTCATCATCAACATGGGTGTCGGGTCGGCGATGCAGGACAAGAAGAATCTGGACATTGCGGCGGACGCATTGACCGAGATTGCTGGTCAGCGTCCCGTGCTGACGAAAAGTCGCGCTTCGATCGCTGGCTTTCGTTTGCGGGAAGGGGTGCCGATCGGCGCCAAAGTGACGTTGCGGCGAGCGAGGATGTATGAGTTCTTGGACCGACTGATCAGCATCGTACTGCCGCGTGTTCGCGACTTTCGCGGTGTCAGTCGTACAGCGTTTGATGGCAACGGGAATTATTCGCTTGGACTTTCCGAGCAGCTGGTTTTTCCAGAGCTTAACCCGGATAAGTTCACCAAGCCCCAGGGGATGAACATCACCGTTGTAACGACAGCCAAGACGAACGAAGAAGCGTTCCAGTTGCTGGAATTGCTTGGCATGCCTTTCCGTGCTCCACGAAAGCCGAAAGGCAGTTGAGGCTGGCCAATTGAAGTGTCAATGATCGACAGGTTCCTGGTTTTTGAATTGGAAGCGTAAGCTGTGGCAAGCAAAAGCAAGATCGCGAAGGCAAATCGCGAACCGAAATTTTCGACGCGGCGGGAGAACCGCTGCAAGTTGTGCGGACGCCCCCGCGCCGTTTTCCGCAAGTTTGGAATCTGTCGCATTTGTTTTCGTAAACTAGCGGATCAGGGATTGATTCCCGGTGTCCGCAAGGCGAGTTGGTAAGGAGGGGATAGCACCATGATGACCGACCCAATCGCCGATATGTTGACCCGAATCCGCAATGCGGTGCGCGTTGAGCGACCGTTCGTGGAGATGCCCTTGTCGAGTGTTCGACGCGGCTTGGCCGAGGTGCTGAAGCGCGAAGGATATATCTGGGACGTCACCGAAGTTGATGGCGAGACTTTCAAGCAGCTTCGGCTGGAGTTGAAGTACGGGCCAAACGGCGAGCGACTGATACAGAGCATCAAGAGAGTCAGCAAGCCTGGGCGGCGTGTTTATGCCAAAAGCAAGGAGTTGCGTCCGGTCCTCAACGGGCTGGGAATCTCCATTGTCAGCACCAGCCGAGGTGTGCTTAGCGATCGCGAGGCGAGGCAGCAGAATCTCGGTGGCGAAATCCTTTGTGAAGTTTGTTAGTGGACTGGTAGCAACATGTCACGCATTGGTAGAAAACCGGTCTCTGTGCTCGATGGCGTCAAGGTCAGCGTCGCTGGCCGTACAGTCAGCGTCGAAGGTCCCAAGGGGAAGTTGGCGCTGGAGCATCGGCCGGAGTTGACTGTCGAAGTGTCCGGAGACGGAAGGAGCGTTTCGGTCAGTCGCCAGGACGACGAGCGGATGAGTCGCTCGTTGCATGGACTGACCAGGGCTCTGATCAGCAACATGGTGGTTGGCGTCAAGAACGGATACGAGAAACGTCTTGAAATTCAAGGGGTTGGATACCTTGCCGCCATCAAGGGCAAGGTGCTGCAGTTGCGAGTTGGGTTCGCCAACGAGTTGCAGGTCGATATCCCGGATGGGCTGGAAGTAACCTGCCCCGATCAGACGCACGTCGTAATCAAAGGATGCGACAAGCAACAGGTTGGGCAGTTCGCTGCAGCGGTTCGGTCGTTGCGAAAGCCCGAGCCTTATAAGGGTAAGGGGATCCGCTACCAAGGTGAAGTGGTCAAGATCAAGGCAGGTAAGAGCGCGAACTAAGGTTGCCTAGTCAGGCGGTCTGTGTTCGGTCCGATGGGGCGTGGTGGTCCAGGCGACAAGAGAGAGAGTGTGGGACTGTGAAGATTCGAAAGATTGTCAACGGACAGCGGCTTCGAAGGAAGTATCGAGTTCGCAACAAGATCCGCGGAACAGCCGATCGCCCGCGGCTGACAGTCCACAGGACATTGACTGGCTTCTCTGCGCAGCTGATCGATGACCTGGCCGGGAAGACCCTTGTTTCGGGGTCGACCCGAGAGAAAGACTTGCGAGGATCTATCGGTTACGGTGGCAATTGTGCCGCAGCCGCGAAGCTTGGTAAGGTGGTAGCGGAACGAGCGAAGGCGGCGGGGATCGAGCGGGTGGCGTTCGATCGTGGCCACTGCCGGTACCACGGGCGCGTTGCTGCGTTTGCAGATGCGGCACGCGAGGCCGGACTTGATTTCTGATTCGGATATAAGACACAGGGCACTGACCCGGACATTTAGTACAGCGAGTGGAGCATAGCGTGTCCAAGACAACTGAGACCGGCACACAGCAGGGTGATTTGATTGATCGGGTGCTGAAGATCAAGCGATGCGCAGCGGTGGTCAAAGGGGGCCGACGCTTCTCGTTTGCTGCCTTGGTCGTTGTCGGCGATGGCAAGGGGCGTGTCGGCTATGGCTATGGCAAAGCCAATGAAGTTCCGCCCAGCGTCGCGAAGGCTCAGAAGCAAGCGATGCGTGATATGGTCGACGTGCCAGTGATTGATGGAACCATTCCGCATGCGGTCTGGGGCCACTATGGTGCCGCTCGTGTTCTTCTGATGCCCGCCAGCCCAGGTACAGGTATCATCGCCGGTCAGGCGGTGCGTGCCGTTTGTGAAGCGAGCGGTATCCATGACATCCTGACCAAGAGCTTCAGTTCCAACAATCCAACTGTTTTGATCAAGGCCACCTTCGATGCGCTACGCAAATTGCGGACGCGCGAAGACGTGGCGCGTTTGCGAGGAGTGAGCGTCTGATGGGACTCCATGAAGTCAATGAAGGTATTCAGACCAACCGGAAGCGGAAGCGGCTGGGGCGTGGTTTGGGTTCGGGCTTGGGGAAGACGGCCGGTCGCGGCAGCAAGGGGCAGAAGTCCCGTAACGGCTACTCGCGGCATCCCACGTTCGAAGGTGGGAACCTTCCAATGGTTCGCCGTGTGCCCAAGCGAGGGTTCAACAATCGATTCGCGCGCACCGTTTATGCCATCAATGTCGGAGAGTTGAACCGGCGGTTTGACGGCTCACAGCCGATCACGCCTGAACTACTTCGGTCCAGTGGTGTAGTCAAAGTTGTCTGCGACGAAATCAAAGTCCTCGGGGATGGGGATGTCACCAAGAAGTTGCAGGTGGTTGCCAACCACATCAGCCAAACCGCTCGCGAGAAGATCGAGAAGGCTGGGGGGTCGGTGATGGTCGTTGCAGCTCGGCGCACACCGGACGAACGTGTCGAGGCTTTGCAAGCCGGGCAGGGTTGAGCAAGTTAGGTCGGTCGTTCAATATGGACAATCGGCCTCGATGTGGCGACAATAAAGCCGACCTAAGTCGGTAGCCTAGTATTGCCCGGGCCGCTTGTCAGTGGTCCGGGATTTTTTTTGTCGATACCCCCCCGCGATGCGATCGTGGGATGCTAGAAGGATCGCCAGCATGTTGGAAAAGCTTCGCGTTGTTTTCACCATTCCGGAGTTGCGGCAGAAGATTCTTCTGACGCTACTGTTGCTGGGTGTGTATCGCATCGGCTACCAGATTCGTTTACCGGTTGTAAAAAATACGTTCCAGCAGTCGGCCAGCGATCTCAACTCGTTTCTGGAAAAGGTCTCAGTTTTTGCCGCCACAGACCTGCGGTCGCTGACCATATTCGGGCTGGGAATCATGCCGTACATCTCGGCGTCGATCATCTTTCAGTTGCTGGGTACCTTTTGGCCGCCGATCGAGCGATTGCGGAAGGAGGGGGAAGCCGGGCGGAAGAAGATCAACGAGTACACGCGTTACCTAACGGTGCTCATTTGTGTAATCCAGAGCTGGGTCTATTTGAGATACATGGGAATGGACGGCCAGACTGGGAGAGTCGCGGAACAGTTCTTTGCCGATGGGACACAGACTCTGTCCTTTGGATGGCAGCTCGCTGCGGTGGCAATTATGACCTGCGGTACCGTCTTTCTGATGTGGCTTGGTGAGCAGATCGACGAGTATGGAATCGGCAATGGCATCAGCCTCTTGATCATGGCGGGGATTGTTGCTCAGATGCCCAAGGCGATTTGGGATATTCGGCAGAATATGCAGTCTTCTCTTTCAGGTCTCACGCAGGGAAAGATCGGTCCAGATGTGTTGCTGGTGCTCGCGGTGCTCTTCGTTGCCGTGGTTTTTGCTGTGGTCTTCATCACCCTAGCGCAGCGGCGTATTCCGACGCAAAGCGCCAAACACGTGCGCGGTCGGCGCGTCTATGGTGGTACGAAGCAGTATCTGCCTTTGCGACTCAATCAGTCCGGTGTGATGCCGATCATTTTTGCGAGCAGCCTGCTCATGATTCCAGGCGTGCTTTTCGGAGCGTTAGCGGCGCTGGTTGCCGGACGTTCGGATTGGTGGACCGCCCTATTCAGCGGATTGGCTTCGATGTTTCAGGGTGGGACGTCGTTCATGTACAACTTGCTTTTCATTGCTCTGATTTTTTTCTTTTGCTACTTCTGGACATCGATCACCTTCAACCCGAAGGAAATGTCAGACAACCTGAAAGATCATGGAACCTTCATTCCCGGATACCGACCTGGTAAGCGGACGGCGGACTACCTGGAAAAGGTGATGGTCAGGATTACCTACGTCGGGGCAGCCTTTTTGGCAGCAATCGCAATCATCCCCACCATGGTTTCCTCTCAGGTAGGTGTTCCCTACAATGTCGCCGCGTTTTACGGCGGCACCGGGCTTTTGATTGCCGTCAGCGTTGCCTTCGATTTGATCCAGAAGATCGACAATCACCTGCTGATGAGGAATTACAAGGGACTATTGGAGTCGTAATCGGACTGTGCCTGACTGAAAGGCGTGGCCCCCTGCCTTCGTAGGCTTGGTCTGGTGCGCTGCCGATCAGCCGGTTGGGTTGGGGCAAAGGGATCGACCCAAACGGCCATTCCAAGGGAAAGACCCATGCGCATTGTGTTCATCGGGCCCCCAGGAGCCGGCAAGGGGACCCAATGCAAAAAACTGATCGACCTTCTGGGCATTCCTCATCTTTCGACTGGGGACATGTTACGCGCCGTGCGCGAGCAGGATACGGCGTTGGGAAGATTGGTGGGATCGTATCTGGATTCTGGCCAGTTGGCTCCCGATCATCTCGTGATGAGAATCGTCACGCTTCGGCTCCAGAAACCCGACTGCATCCCGGGGGTCCTGTTTGACGGATTTCCCAGAACACTGATCCAGGCTCAATTGTTGGATGAGTATTTTGAGCAACATGATCAGGGACTAGACTTGGTTCTTCAACTGGTAGTTCAGGAGTCGGCGCTGATCGATCGATTGGTGCGTCGTGCCGCAAAAGAAGGCCGGCGGGACGATACCCATGAGACGATTCAGGCTCGATTGAATGTTTTCAACCAACAGACGATGCCTTTGATCGACTACTACCGCAAAAAGAATTTGCTGGTACCTATCGATGGGATGCAAGATCCCGAATCTGTTTTTGAGGCGATTCAACTAGAATTGCGGAAGCGAAGAAATGCGCCCATCGGCTGACTGGAACCTCGATAGAGGCGGAAGCTGATTCGTTCCAGTTTTCCATTCGTCCGTCGAACGCCAACCATCACCGAATGGCCGGCAAAAAAAAATCTGTAGCGTCAAGCGGCGTCGATCGGCCTCTTCGGTGGATGATTTTGTTCTGGCCGATCGTTCGCGCTAGTGCTCAGTCCGATAGGATGGGGCTCCTGCCCGGTCATTGAGGCACACGATTGTGCCATCCCGCGCTGCGCGATGCACGAACAGGTTGGATTCCCGGATCGGGAAGATGGTGAGCAAGGGATAACGTCCTAGATATTGCGCACATTTGAAAGCCAGCCTTGGCTTTGGTATGGATGTAATTGCGATTTCCAACCAACCAAAACCAAGGACTGACGGAAATGCATTTACCAGAAAATCGGGTTAGGGAAGAGATTCGGGATGCGATAAAAATCGATGCCAGCCAACCGCTCGCGCGATGGACTCGCAGCGGGCGCGTTTAAGACCGATCTTCCACCCAATCCGTCACCATTTCAGCCCCATTCATCGAACCGTAAAAACGCTATCAATTAGGTTTTTTTCCGATATCAAAAACAGATGGATGGGGAAAAACTTGGAAGGTGGCTCGCGCCGCGTTGCGCCGTTCGTCTGCCATGGGGCTTCCGGAATGAAAAGCCTTGCTATTCAGGAGTTTCGCCCGACCGATAGAAGCTCCCATCGGGAAAAAACCTAACGTCCCAAGGCCGGCGGACCGCTTGCCCAAATCCATCACGGTTGTTGGCGAATTGGTCGAGTGAATCGGAACGGATTGGCAGAATAATTTCCGCAAGGTGTATTTTTTACCCAGATTTCCAAGCTGTTAATCTGGGGTGTTCTTGCTGGGGAAGGCATGCCTTGTCATGCGGCCGACCCCGCCGAACCGATTCTAGGGAGGACTCGGTCGGGAAATGCGTTCGCCCGGCGGAACGGTTGTTGGCCCCAGCGCAAAGTGCTCTTCGCATGACCGACCTGCTACATTCACTCCCTGTTCGCTTATCCCTGATGGCTTCTATCGTCAGTGGATTGGCGTTGGGGATGACCGATCGGTTGGTCGGGGCGGAGGGATCTCTTCGCGAAACCCCGATTGTCAAAGCGATTCAGAATGCCGAAGCTTCGGTGGTCAATATCCAGGGAAGCAAGTCGGTCAAAGGGGAAGCCGCCGACGGTGGCCGTCCTCAGTTGGTCAATGGTATGGGAACTGGGGTGATCATCGACCCGCGTGGATATGCAGTGACCAACCTGCATGTGGTGCAAGACGTCGCCAAAATCGAGGTGACGCTAGCCGATGGCACCGAGACGACCGCCAAGCTGCTAAATTTTGATCCTTCGACCGATTTAGCCCTGATCAAGATCGATGCGAAGGACCCCCTTCCCGTGATCGGTATTGGCAGCAGTCATGACCTGATGCGGGGCGAGACGGTTATTGCGATCGGCAATCCCTTCGGTTATCAGCACACGGTCACGGTCGGCATCGTCAGTGCGCTGCATCGCAATGTTCCAGTCAATGGAACTCAGGAATACTACGATCTGATCCAGACCAATGCAGACATCAATCCCGGGAACTCGGGTGGTCCACTGATCAATATTGATGGAGAGATGATCGGGATCAACGTCGCGGTCCGAGTCGGTGCACAGGGAATTGGTTTCGCCATTCCAATCGATGCGGCTTTAGAAGTCATCGCGGATTTGGTTGCAAGCAGCCAGCGTCAGCAGGTGTCGTTGGGGATGGCATTTCGAGGTGTCCGCGATTCGGAAGGTTCCTATCTGGAAGTTGCCAGCGCTTCGCTGCATGGCCAACAGCCGTCAGCCGATATCACCTCGGGCGACCGACTGCTGGCTGTCGACAATCAACCCATCCGATCGCGACTAGACTTGGAGTTGCGGCTGCTAAATCGGCAGCAGGGCGAAGCCTTGAATCTGGAAATTGAACGTGGTGGCCAGAAACTGGCTAGGACGCTGTCACTGATGGGGTCGCCACTGGCTGCTGCCAGCAGCAAAGTGAACCTGGACGACCTCGCCTGGGAACGACTCGGGATTCGTGTGACGGAGCTCCGAGCTGAGGAAATCAGGACCACCAGCGGAAGCTACAAGGGGGGCCTCAAGGTGGTGGCGGTGCGAGGTAACTCGCCGGCGGCGCAGCGTCAGATCCAGGTCGGCGATATTCTAGTGGGGATGATGAACTGGCAGACACCGACGATCGACCATCTCCAGTACGTCCTGCAGTCTCCTGAATTCAAGCAGTCACCCAAGGTCAAGTTCTACCTGATGCGGGGAACGATGACCTACATCGGTGATCTTCATAACACCGCCAAAGCGACACGGTAGGATCCTGCAGACTCGCCAAGCGGGATTGATCGAGGAAAGTTGCTCGTGGTGGTCAGAACTACTCTGGCGAAAGCATCAATCTTCGACGCAAACCAATTGCTCTCGCCTCTCCTGACCATCCCGATAGGCTACCCGCATCAGAATCTGTCCTCGGCAGAAGGTGGGTGTCGCGAACTGTTCCTCTCCCAGGCTATTCTTCCCCAGGAGCTCAAATCGTTCCGGATTGGCTCGGTAGACAAAGGTCTCCCCGGCTTCACTGGTGGCGTAGATTCGATCGCCAACGAGGACAGGTGAACTGCTGATATCGCCTCCAAGGCGTCCTTTCCACATCTCCTTCCCAGTTGCGGCTTCCCAGCAGGCAGCGATGCCTGCGTCTAGGGTGCCATAGAGGTAGCCGTCGCGGATCAGCAAGGAAGGGACGTAGATCCGGTCATTGGTTTCCCATGTAATTTTGCCTGAACCATCTGCTTCAATGGCTGCCAGATGATTCCTTGGATAACCTCCCGATGAGTAGACCCTCTGTCCATCGGTGACTGTCGTGGTGACGCATTCGGTGGTGGAGCCTTCGATTTTCCAAAGCGTCTCACCGGTGGAAGGATGAAGGCTCTCCACCTGGTCCAGCCCCGTCAGGATCAGTTGCTGGCGGCCGGCTACCTGCAGCACGATCGGAGATGAATAGTTTGGATTCGATGGGCGATCGCGCCGCCAGGCGATGCGGCCGTTTTCGCGGTCGACCGCTATGATGGCCCCGCCACCCTTGGTGTCTGCGACGGAGTAAACTAGGTGGCCATGGATCGCCGGGGAGACGCCGAATCCCTGGTGCACCTGGTAGGGAGCCACTTCTTGCTGCCAGAGGATCTCTCCCTGCAAATCGAGCGCGGTCAAAACGACTCGACCCTCATTCGCAAAATTGACGAACAGACGCTGGCCATCGCATGCCACGGATCCGGAAGCTCCTGAGGACTTCGCATTCTTGCTCATACTGCCACTGGCATGGACCACTTTCCGCCAGAGTTCCTTGCCATCGCGACGTTGCAGTGCCAAGATGCCCTGGGCCCCAGAGTCTTCTTCGCAGTAGGCAAGATAGATCACGTCACCCACCACGCTGGGCGATCCATGGCCTCGCCCAGGCAGATCGGTTCGCCACTTCACTCGGTCCGTTTCAGACCACTTCTCGGGATAGTCAAAAGAATTGCTGGCGGCCCCCATCCCTCCCGGGCCACGCCACCAGGGCCAGTCGTCCGCACTGATCCCGGAGGGCAATTGAGCGGTAGCAGGTTGAGTCATCAGGGAGGCCAGGCAGGGAACGATTCCAAGTCCCAGAATCCAAATCATCCCATATCGATTGCGTCCGAACATCTTTCCTGAACTCCTCATCCTTTAACTCGCAGTAGACTTTGCCACTCCATGTTTCCTCATCATACCTCCTGAGCACCACCATGAGACCTGCAGCCCTTCGCTGACTAGCCCTTCGCTGAATAACAAAGTGGAGCATCCCTCCCCTCGCGGCTCAGGAAGCAACTCGAAGCCGCCATGCAACCGCAAGGCCCAGGGGAATCATCCCGTTGCAAACCGATGTGGGAAAGCTTGCCGTGCTATACTCGAGATTACCCTGATTGGATTTCTATTTTTGAACATCCTTCCGAATCGTCTTGGATTCCACCATTTGGCCGACAGGAGTTGCATCATGCGATGGGGCGTTCAATCGACATTGGGTTTTCTTCTTTGCGCTTCCAGCGCAGGGTATCATGCCTTGCGTGGTCAGGAGCTGCCTTCTGCCGAATCGGCCAAGCCGATCGAACTGTTACGAGTCGATTCATACAGTGAAGGGGTGGTTTTCGGTCACCAAGGAGAAGGCTATATCTCCTGGGCCGATACCATAACGCGATTCGATCTGACGGGAAAGCATGAAGTGTTTGCCAAGACCGGAGCTCCTAACGGCCATAAGATCCTCGCCGATGGGACTCACTTGGTGTGTGACGCCAGTCAGCATGCTGTGCTCCATCTAGCCGCCGACGGCAAGCCCCTGGGGGATGCATCGAAGGAATGCGACGGCAAGCCGCTGCGAGGGCCCAACGACTTGACGCTCGATCCTGCAGGAGGCTTCTATTTTACCGATCCGGGAGACTCCTCACTGGAGAAACCGATCGGCACGGTCCATTATGTCGACGCCGCAGGCAAGACTCATCTTGTTGCCTCGGGGCTGGCCTTCCCCAACGGGATTGTTCTCACCGCAGACGGAAAGAAGCTCTGGGTGGCCGAGAGTCAGCACAATCGCGTGCTCGAATATCCGGTTGTGTCGCCCGGAAAAGTGGGGACGATGAGGGTGCTTGTCGATCTCCCAAAAAGCCCCAGCGGGAAATGGGAAGACAATCAGCCGGACGGGATGTGCCTGGACCAGGCGGGAAACCTCTATGTGGCTCACTATGGCATGAAGGAAGTCCAAGTCGTCGATCCCTCCGGCAAGGTGATTCGACGCTACGCCGCAGGGAATCAGCTGACCAGCAATGTCGCCTTCGGCGGGCCCAAACGAGATCAACTGTTCGTCACCGGTGCGATCGAATTCAGCGGAAAGCCGGGGGCCGTCTTTCGACTTGATCTGAACGTTCCAGGGCGCCAGGTGCTGCCTGCAAAGAAGTAGTTCAACCTCAGTGCCCATGGATGGAAGTATGGCGGCAAGGTGACCGCATGCCGATGCGGCAAGCGTTTCTGGTCCGGCGGAGTCGTTTTTCAGGAGAGAGTCTCTTTCATGAATCGATATTGGCATCGTGGTCTGCTTTGGATTGTTCTGTCGGTAGGATGCCAGTCGCAGTGGGTTCTGGCGGAGGGCGCTGGCGAATGGGAAAAAATGCGGGCCAGGCGTCCCAAAGGTTATGTCTGTGGCAAAGTCGATCAGCCGCCGATAGTCGATGGCGATCTGTCAGACGCTGCATGGCAGCATGCCCCCTGGACCGATCCATTTGAAGACATCCAGGGACCGGATCTGGCCAAGCCTCGTCATGCGACCCAGGCAAAAATCGTCTGGGATGATCAGAACCTCTACATCGCCGCACGACTGGAGGAGCCGCATGTGTGGGGAGCGATCCGCCAGCACGACGCGGTCATCTTCCAGGACAACGACTTTGAAGTATTTCTCGATCCCGACAGCGATCATCATCGGTACCTGGAATTGGAACTCAATGCGCTGGGTACGACCTGGGATCTATCGCTCGATAAGCCCTACAAAGATGGTGGCAACGCAGATAACGGATTCGAATTCGCAGGGCTTCAGAGCGCTGTACAGGTACTCGGATCGATCAATGATCCATCCGATACCGATACCGCTTGGCAGGTGGAGATCGCCATTCCGATCGCTTCGGTCACCATGGATGGCTCACCGCCGCCGCCACCTCGTGATGGCCAGTTCTGGCGAATCAATTTCTCCCGGGTTCAGTGGCTGCACCAAGTCGTCGATGGCAAGTACCAGAAAGTCCCGGGACGACCGGAGGACAACTGGGTCTGGTCCCCCCAAGGAATCATCGACATGCACAGGCCCGAGCGGTGGGGCTACCTGGTCTTCTCGGAAAAGCCCCCGGGAGAAGTCACTTACGAAGAACCAAAGCAGGCCGTCGTACGCGATCTGCTGATGGAGATCTACCATCGTCAACGGACTCGCCAGGCGGCAGGAGAGCTGCCTGCTACATCGCTCGAACAACTCGGGCTTTCGGACGATCGAATTCCCGCAGGGATGCATGGATCAATCCACAACTGGCGCGATGGCTGGGAGGCGACGATCGAGCCATTGGAGTATCAACTGGAAGCCGCTCGCTGGTGCGTGCGCGGTGATTCCAGGTTATGGAACGCCAAGCCATCTGCTGCCCTTACCCAGTCGCTGAAGCGATCCTCCGAACGCGCCGACCTCTGGATTCAGGCGATCGGTCGAGCGCCGATAGATCAGCGACCTTCGATCGAGTTCCTGCTGGAGCATATGCCACTGAGCGATCTTCGGACGCTGTCGCCCGACTTTCTTTTGAACAATACCCAGCTTGCACACAATGCCTGGCAGAAGAGCCCCTGGAAGGAGCAGATTCCCAAGGAAATTTTCCTCAATGCCATTCTTCCTTACGCCAACATCAACGAGCGACGGGATGGTTGGCGTGAACAGCTGCGATCCAGGGTACAGCCGATGATCGAGGGGGCGAAAAGTTTGTCCGAAGCAGCAGCGATGCTGAACCAAAAAGTCTTCCCGGAATTCAAGGTGCGATACTCGACCCAGCGAAGGCGAGCCGATCAGAGTCCCCTTGAGTCGATGGAATCTGGTTTAGCCTCTTGCACTGGATTATCCGTACTACTGATCGATGCCTGTCGATCGCTTGGGATTCCTGCGAGATTTGTCGGAACGCCTCTGTGGGCCGATGGCAGCGGTAACCATTCCTGGGTCGAAGTCTGGGATGGCGACTGGCACTTTACGGGGGCGGCCGAGCCGACTGGCAGCCAGTTAAATCAGGCGTGGTTTGTCGATCGCGCTTCGACGGCCATCGCCGATGATCCCAAACATGCCATCTACGCTGTCAGCTATCGGAAGACGCCCCTCCCCTTCCCGATGGTCTGGGCGGCCGACGACCAGCAGATCTCGGCGGTGAATGTTACGGCCCGCTATCAGAAGCTTGCGCAGCCACTGCCGGAAGGTTTTTTCCTGGGGCGGCTTTCGGTGCGAGACCCGTCCGGTCGACGCGTCGCTGTCTCAATTCGCGTCCTGGATCCAGAGGGGAAGGAGGTCCAGCAGGGAAGAACTCGCGATGAATCGTTTGATACCAACGATCATTTCAGCGTCCCACTGCGTCGCGGCGACCGTTATCTAGTCGAGTTCCTCGATGGCCAGGTCCCGGAACGCGTGACACTCGATGCAATCCCAGAACAGTCTCCGTGGATCTTCGTTCGAGCTACCGACACTCTAGGGATGCAGGCGACTGAATCACTGGATGATGGACAAGTCGCGAAGGATGATCCTTGGAAAAAGTGGCTGGCGATCGATCGATCGGCTCGCCCCAGTCTAGAGGATCAGGTGTGGGCCAACAAATCACTTTCGCGAGACGAGGCGAGACGGTGCGCCGATGGCTTGTGGCAGGACCATCTGCAGGGAATGCGACAGAATCGTAAAGCGGAGATGGACGCACGGCGTCTTGAGATGGACGGACAGTCGATGCCGTTCTTTTATTCCGTCCATGGCGACAAGCCAGCCGAAGGTCGAAGCCTCTATATCTCCATGCACGGTGGTGGAGGGGCTCCCGCTGCTGTCAACGACCAGCAATGGGAGAACCAGAAGCGACTTTATCAGATCGAAGAAGGAGTCTATTTAGCTCCTAGGGCGCCGACCAACACATGGGACCTCTGGCATACGGCATCGATAGATCCCTTCTTCGATCGGTTGATCGAGAACCTGATCGTCTTCGAGGAAGTGAATCCCAACCGGATCTACCTTCTGGGCTATTCCGCCGGGGGCGATGGAGTCTATCAGTTGGCTCCGCGACTAGCAGACCGATTCGCTGCGGCCGCCATGATGGCTGGACATCCCAATGAAACATCTCCGCTGGGGCTGCGCAATCTCCCATTCACCTTGCACATGGGGGAGAAGGACGCAGCCTACAACCGCAATGAGGTCGCCACAGAGTTCGGTAGGCGGCTGGAAGCGTTGCGGCAAGAAGATCCCGAGGGCTACATCCACTGGGTGAAAATTCATCCTGGTAAAGGTCATTGGATGGATCGGCAGGATGCGGAGGCACTTTCCTGGATGGCCAAACATAGCCGTTCACCCCATCCTGAAAAGATCGTCTGGAAGCAGGATGACGTCAAGCGATCGAGGTTTTACTGGCTGGGGGTCGATCCCAAGTCGATTGGGGATCGCGCAGAAGTGAGGGCCCAGAGATCGGGGCAGAAGATCGAACTCAGAGCGAGCGGAGTCGAAACGATCGATCTGTTTTTGTCCGACGCCTGGATCGACCTGGATCAGTCGGTTCAGGTTGTCGGCGGGGAAAACATCTTGTTTGAAGGAAAGGTAGATCGCACCGCGCGAGCCCTGGCAGAGTCGTTGGCATCACGTGGCGATCCGCAGATGATGGCGCCAGTGAGGTTGTCTGTGCGTCTTCGCGAGGCGTTTTCGAATTAGTTCGCCATGATGCATCCCGCATCCCCTGCCCCGCACTGGTTGTCTGTGTCCGAAGTTGATGCAGGGCAGGGAGGGAGTGCCGTTTGGTGACGCATGGTTGATGTACGGTGCAACGATACCTAGTCTCAAGGCAATCGAAGGCTGATCGATCAAGGCTAGGCGATCGGATGATGCATCTTTTGGGTTGAAGAGGATAAGACCCAGCCGGCTCGGTCATCTTGAGAAGCGTCTGAGTAGCTCTTTTGGTCCTTGAAATCGTTGCCTCTGGCCCCCCCACCAGCCAATCAGAAGAACTGCGATCGTGGCCGCCAGCACCCAAAGTGCACGATCGTTCGGGGGAAGCATCCCCAGAGCGATCAGGCCGATACAGCCGATCACCGAAAGAGCGGCGAGTGGGCGATAGGCCCACCCTAACTGCCATGGCCCCATCTGCGTCCAACGGGTGCCGTATGCGATCCAGCCCAGCATGGAGGGAATGACATAGGAGGTGTAGAGAAAGATCACTGAGACCATGGTGATGGTGCTGTAGATCGGGGTCCAAGCCGAGAAGAGAACCGCAAGGATGGAGACCACCCAGACGGCTCGATCTGGAGTCTGCCAGCGCCCAACCTGCTGCAGCCATCCCGAAGCAGGCAGCCCGCCATCGCGCGCGAACGCGAACACCATGCGCGAGGCACTGGTGACGGTCGCCAAGCCACAGAAGAATTGCGCCAGGGCGATACCTGCAAGAAAGAGTCCCAACAGCCAGCTTGGTAAAACCTGCTGAAGGATCCAGAAGAGGGCGTTCGGTCCCTGTTTAGCCGCCTCGGCCGTGTCAGGACAGGCGATGACGAACGAGGCGAGCATCAGCCATCCGGCGATGGCGGAGACGACCACCGAGCGAATGATGCCGCGAGGGGTTTCGATGGCCGCTTGCCTAGTCTCCTCGGAGACGTGAGCCGATGCGTCAAAGCCAGTGATCGTGTAGGCGGGCAAAAGGAATCCCATCGCGAACAGCAGCCATCCGTTGGACTGCACCGGCCAGATATCGCCGCCGGCTGAGCCGCTGTAGTTAGCGAATTCCCAAAGCTGCCTGATTCTCCAAGGCCATCCATACCACAGCATCGCAGCGGTCAGCGCGGTGGCCACCAGAAGGATCCAGTAGCCGCTGAAGTCGGTGCAACGCGTCGTCCAGCGAATTCCATGCGCATTGGCAATCGCCTGAATGCCGGTGATCAAGATCATGGCAACCACCTGCACCCACGGCTGCGACTGGACTGGCTGGCCAAGAAACCAACCGATCATTCCAACCAGGAATTGAAACAGCCCTACATTGATTGCGGCCAGCACGGCGACCAGCCCCAGCAAATTAAACCAAGCGGTGGCCCACCCCCAGCCCTTTCCTCCCAGAACGCTGGACCAATGATAGAGTCCACCCGCCGTAGGATAGGCTGAGGCTACCTGGGCCATCGTTGCGGCCACCGCGCAGGAAAAAAGGGCTACCAGCGGCCAGCCGATTCCGATCGCCGCCCCTCCCACCGTGCAGAAGCCCACGTGAAAGGATGTGATGCCACCGGCCAGGATGCAGATGATCGAAAACGAAATAGCGAAGTTAGAAAAGCCGTTCATCCGACGGGCCAGTTCCTGGCGATAGCCCATCGATTCCAGTAGTCGCTGGTCGTCCCCGGCATCCATTGGTCGGTTCCTTGGCTGGAGATGGAATTGCGCTACGCCCGGCTCAACTCAATCGCAGGCTCGATCTTGGATCCGGCAGCCCCGCGGACCAGGTTTCCTTGATCGTGAAGCCGCTGGTTTTTCGCTGTAGCATCTGACGAGCCAAGGCGATGATTCGCTCGGCTGCCTGCATGGCGGAGACTCCCAGCGGATGGATGTTCGAGATGAGGTTGCGGTTGGCATCGTTGTGCTGGTCCGTGGGCCGATAGGCCATGTAGGCCGATAAACTCTCCGGCGATCCCAGGCCTGGCCGCTCGCCAATCAGTAGGGCAAAGACCTTCGCGTCGATACATGTCCCGAAATCGTTGAGTACACCCACGCGGCAGTACCGGACGAAATAGAGCGGACCGATCTTCCATCCTGTCCGCTGGGCCTCCTCCATCAGCAGAGGCAACAGCTCCGGGACCTGTCTGGCGACGGCCAGCGATGAGAGGCCATCTCCGATCATGATTTGAAGATCGAGGTCAGCAAGATGAGCCGAGCGAACCTGTTGCAGCGATGCTTCAGAAAGCTTTCGACCCAGGTCGGGGCGTTTCAGATATTCCCCCTTGCTGCTGGCTTGGCTGGAGAGCTGGATCACGGGGAATCGCTCCAGAAAATCGCTTCCCCAGTCAGCGATCAGATCGCTTTCGCGATGCACTGCATCGACGGCCAGCGCATGGTCTTCACGAAGCTGCAGGTAGGAAGCGGTTGGCATTGCCCCACCTGCCGATCCCAAGGCCAGTCTTGCATGGGTAGCCTGTCGAATCGATCGAATCACGTTTTGCTGTGGATCATCGGGCAGCATGCGATCAGTCTTTCGATCTGGCGAATTTTTTCGATGGTTTCCCAGCCTCCCGAGGCGTCTATTTGACGCTCTTCCAACCACTTCTGGAACTCCGGCGCCGGCTTCCGCTGGAAGAGTTTTCTTACTGCAACTGCATCATGGTAGCTGGTCGACTGGTAGTTGAGCATGATGTCGTCGGTGCCTGGGACTCCCATAAAGTAGTTGCACCCGGCTGCCGCCAACAGCACCATGAGATTATCGGCGCTGTTCTGATCGGCATCGCAATGATTGGTATAGCAGACATCGACTCCCATCGGCAGGCCAAGGAGCTTCCCGAGGAAATGGTCTTCCAAGCCGGCCCGCACAATCTGTCGTTCATCGAAAAGGTATTCCGGACCGATAAAACCGACGACCGAATTGACCAGAAACGGATCAAACAACCTAGCGACTCCGTAGGCGCGGGCTTCCATGGTCAGCTGATCGATGCCATGGTGCGCATTGGCTGAAAGAGCGCTCCCCTGCCCTGTCTCAAAGTACATCACCTGGGCTCCTGCCAGACGACGGTCTCGGGATCGATGGGATTCGATCACCTGCTGTCTGCCTTCGTCGAGCAGCCGCAGGGTGATTCCAAAACTGTCATTGGCCTTCTGGCTGCCTGCGATCGACTGGAACAGGAGGTCGATCGGACAGCCAGCCTCCAGAGCCTGAAGCTGGGTGGTGATGTGGGCAAGGCAACAATGCTGGGTTGGGATTTCCGCCCGCTGAATCAATTGGTCGAGCAATCGCAGGATGGCCGAAACTTGCGCGACGGAATCGGTGGCCGGGTTGACGCCAATCACTGCGTCGCCACAACCGTAGAGAAGTCCTTCGATCGTCGACGCCAGAATTCCACGCAGGTCATCGCTGGGATGATTGGGCTGGATTCGAATCCCAAGCGTGCCTGGCAGTCCTTGCGTATTGCGCATGCGCGAGACACGGTGGATGCGGCTGGCCAGGAGGATCAACTGCTGATTGGTCAGAAGCTTGGCAACCGCTGCCGCCATTTCGGGAAGAAGGCCCCAACCCCAACGGCTTAGGTCATCGAGCGAGGCGGCCAGCAACTGATCGCGAAGCTCCCCGACGGTCCACGACTGGACCTCCTGAAAGATGGCCGGGTCGTAGTTTTCTAGCACGCGGCGGCTAACCTCATCCAGTCCCGGATCGATCAGTGGATAGCTTATAAAATCCATAAGCGAGCATTCGGCTAGCGCTCGCTTGGCGGCGATCCGCTGGCGATGACTGGTGGCAGCGATTTCCGCTAGCTGGTCGCCAGCTTTTTCCTCGTTGGCCTTGGCCATTAAGTCGGCCAGCGAAGGGAAACGAAACCATTCTCCCCCTACGGTTGCCTGATAGACCATCGGTGCGGTTCCTGGTGGAGTGCATGGAGAGCGGGGGCCGAGTACGGAAAAACGTTCGAGGGAAAATGCGTCGCGGTTGGATAGGTGACGATACAATCAAGGGTGTGTCCCATGACGCTCCCGCCACCTGCCCGGTCCATCTCCCGCCTATTCCTGGAACGATCGAGGAGTCTCGCTTATGAGCCATCGGCCAGCTCGCTTCCGACGCGATGCCACGGCCATTCCGCGCTTCGTCGCGGGATGTTTCCTGCTTCTTGCCAGTTGGTTTGATTGTCGAGCCGAGGAAGGGAGGCTACAAGCCGGCATCGCGCTGAAAAACATCACGCCAACGGTCTTTCCTGTCTGGGTCAACGGCGGAATCGCCGCCGTGCAGGCCGATAAAGCGACCGATCCATTGCATGCGCGCTGTCTGGTGCTCGCCGACGGGACTCGTGAGGTCGCCATCTGCGTGGTCGATAATTGCATTCTGCCTGTGGAGCTGGTGGATGAGGCGCGGCGACTTACCAGTGAGCTGGCGGGGATTGCTCCATCGCATATTCTCATCAGCGCGACGCACACCCATTCGGCCGTTGCGGTCGCGGGCGTGCACGGTACGCCGGTGCAGGAAGATTATGCCGCGAAGCTGCCGAAGTGGATCGCCGAGGGAATCGCGGAAGCCAAGCGGCACAAGGTCGATGCGAAGATCGGTTGGGGGAGCACGATCGCGGAAAAATATATTCACTGCCGCCGCTGGCTGATGCGTCCCGGCTCCCTGGAACCGACTCCCTTCACAGGGAGGGATGGGGACGAGGTGGTGATGAACCCCGGGTATGACAACCCCAACAAGATCGCTCCGGTAGGTCCGATCGATCGCACCATTCCTATCCTTTCGGTACAGACCTCCGAGGGGAAGCCGCTTGCGGTTCTCGCCAGTTTCAGCACCCATTACGCAGGCAGTCCGGCGCTTTCTGCAGACTATTTTGGTGTGGTGGCAAGACGACTGGCAACCGCTTTGCGTCCCGAGCATGAAGAGGAATTCCTGGGCATCATGGCCAATGGCACCAGCGGGGATGCCAACTGCATCGACTTCAGCAAACCTCCTGCCCCCTTCACCCACATCGAGGTGGGCGATTATGTCGCAGATCGGATCCTTGAGGCGCTTCCAAAGATCGAGCACTCCGAGAAGGGACGCATCGATGCGTTGCTGGAAAGCGAGACCGTCGGTGTGCGGATGCCCCGCCCAGAGGAGGTGGAAGAGGCGAAACGCTACCAGGCGACTCACTTCCCCGATCGACTCCCAAAGACTCTCATCGAAAATTACGCGCGCGAGACAATTCTTCTTTCCGAGCTTCCCGATACCCGTCCTCTCCGCTGTCAGGCGATTCAAATCGGTTCGGGAGTGATTTTAGCGAATCCGTGCGAGTCCTACGGAGAGACGGGATTGAAGCTGCGCCGCGGAAGTCCCTTTGCCATTTCGATGAATATCGGGCTGGCCAACGGACATGCCGGTTACATACCGCCACCCGAGCACTTCCTGCTTGGTGGTTACACCACATGGCGGGCCAGGAGCAGCTGTCTGGAGGAGCAGGCGGAACCGAAGATGGTGGCGTTGTTGACTGGTTTAGCCACTCGCCTGCATCAGGACTCATTGGCATTGGCAAAGCCGAAGCAATTGCGTTCCCCGATCGCTCCTGAAGATTCTATCAGTCAGATGGAATGGGAATCGGACCAGCGCGTTGAGTTGGTGGCGCACGAACCTCAGATCGCCGATCCGGTTGCCATCCAATTCGACGACGCAGGTCGTATGTGGGCGATCGAGATGGGGGATTACCCGAATGGTCCCAAGGAGGGTCAGTCGCCAAGGGGACGTTTGGTGGTTCTTGAGGATCGTGATGGCGATGGGCGATTCGAGTCCTCGCATGTTTTTGCAGATCAGTTGCTTTTTGCCACCGGCCTTCAGCTTTGGAAAGACGGAGCCCTGGTGACGATGGCCGGTTCGCTGGTCTGGCTGCGCGATACGGATGGTGATGGTCGATGCGACCAGAAGGAAACCTGGATCGACGGCTTCAAGCAGGATAACCCTCAACTGCGGGCCAATGATCCAACGCTGGGACCGGATGGCTGGATCTACATCGCCAACGGTCTTCGAGGTGGCAGGCTGAAGCAGCCTGGTGTGGCCAACGATCCGGTGGATCTGCAGCAGTACGACCTTCGAATCGAACCGCGTACCCGCCGAATTCAGATGGTGACAGGTCCCGCTCAGTTCGGGCTTACCTGGGACCGTCTGGGCAATCGGTATCACTGCGCCAATCGGCAGCCGTGCCGGGAAGCGTTGGTCGAACCTCATCAGTTGGCCCTCAGCCCACTGGCGGGACTGGTCCCTTCCGTTCTGGATGCCAGCCCCTCGGAAGCCAGTTCCTCGGTGCGGCCCCTGGTCCGAGCCTGGACAACATCCAATCTTCACGCTGGCCAGTTCACCGCTGCCTGCGGCGTCCTTGTCAGCCACAGCGATCAACTGGCGCCCGCCTGGGGGCATGTGTTGACTTGTGAACCAACTGGAAGTCTGGTGCAAAGGAGAAGCCTGAAGAGAGCCGATGGCCGAAGTGTGGTAGCCGATGAATCACCCCAGCGTGAGTTTCTTGCAAGTCGCGATCCATGGTTTCGTCCGGTCAATCTAACCGAGGGCCCCGGAGGCGAGATCTTTGTGGTTGATATGTACCGGGCGGTGATCGAGCATCCCGATTGGGTTCCAGTGGAACAGAAGCATCGGCCCGATGAACGATTCGGAGAAGGTTTGGGCCGAATCTACCGGATTGCTGGCAGGAACCGAGCTGACAGCACGATCTGGTCGGCGATCAGGAAGCGACCAATGCGGCAGTGGACAACGAAAGAGCTGGTTGAGACCCTGGCTAGGCCAGAGGCGTGGGCGCGCGCCACGGCGCTGCGACTGCTAATGGAGAAACGGGACGGACACTATGCCGAAACGCTGACGACATTCCAACAGATTTTAGAATATCGAGATGAAGTTTCGCTGCACATGGCAGCTCTCACCTGGCTTGCTTCCTGCGAAATGTGGGACGATGCGCTCTGGCGGCGCTCGCTGCAAAGCCATGATGCGAGCCTCCAGTGGCATGCTCTTCATCTGCTGTCCGATGGCATTCAGCCACGTGCCATCGAAGCGTATCTCAGCGAAATCGGTCCGATGCTGGATTCTGTCGATGTCGATCTGTTGCGATCGGTCTGCTGGGCGATCGCCAGAAGCCCTGGTGGGAGCGATGCTATGCGGCAATTCCAACTGGAGAAGGTGCTTCCGGCGCTGGCGAGGCATTCCCTTGCACACTCCAGAGATGGGCATCTTCAGATGGCAGTCGCTGCCGCTGTCAAGAATCACCCCGTCGAATGGATGCAGAGCTGGGGCGACCAGTGGCGGAATCATCATGGTACGGTGGCGGATGCGGCGCCGATAACACCCATTCTCCAGGAATCGGTCCGGCATTGGATGAGAACCGCTGCCCAAAAGAATCCCGAGGCGATGCATCGGGCCATCGATGGATGGATCCCTTCCGATTCCTGGGATCACATGACGGATAATACCCGACGATTGCATCTGGCGTTATGGTCAGGTTGGCGTGATGCTGCAAAGGACGTGGAGGTTGCATCGCTGGGGGGATTGAAAGCCTTCCTGGTGAAGACGGCCACCAGCCATTCCGTGGGCGCCGATCTGCGTGCGGGGTCGCTGATGCTGCTCCGTTCGTTTGATCCCGTGCAGGCGAAGAGCGTTGCACTGGATCTGCTGGAAGAGCCGGGCGGCCCGCTGCTCAAAGCGGTCCTCAGCGCAGTGACATTCGATCCGTCCGACGAGACTCAGAAACGATTGATTGGTGCGTTTGCCAAGGCGACACCTGAACTGCGGTCCGATTTTTTCCAGGTACTGCGCTCCAGTCCGAAGATGCTGGCGCTGCTTCTGGAGGAATTCGAGTCGGGGCAGCTCAGCATCAAAATGCTGGATGCCAGCCAGAGGGAGTTTCTTCTCGGGAAATCGGATCTTCCAGAGAGAGATCGTTGGGTCCAAGTCCTGGGGCCTCAGGGTGACCCGGATCGTCAGGCGATCATCGATCGCTATCGCCAGGCGTTCGACGGTGCATGGGATGTCGCGCGTGGTCAGAAAGTGTTTCGGCAGCAATGCGCGGCCTGCCATCGGATCGATCAGATCGGGACTGCGGTCGGACCAGATATCTCCGACTCGCGCGAGCAATCGTTCGATAAACTGTTGATCTCCATTTTGGATCCCAACCGCACCATCGATGGCGCCTACTACCGTTACGTTGTCGTTCTGGATTCAGGCGAGGTGCTGGAAGGATTGCTGCAGGAAGCAACCACCGATGTGGTGACGATCAAATCACAAAATGGCACCATCCACCGGTTGATGCGGGAGGAGATCGAGTCATTTCAGTCGGCGGGCAACTCGTTGATGCCAGTCGGGATCGAGCAGCAGGTCAGTCCGCAGGAGATGTGGGATCTGTTGGGCTATATCAAGAATTGGCGTTATCTTCAGGAAGGCCTTCCGATTCAGGCCACACCGACGCCAACGGCGGCTCCCTGAAGTCTTGTCTCTCAGAAAGAAATCGAATGCATCGCGCGAATCCAGTAGTGGTTTGTTTCCCTCGCTACCGCCGAACTGTTTTCATCTTCTGGATGGCTTTCCTTTCAGCGGTCTGGAGCGTTTCCTTCGGTCGCAGCGCTTGTGCCAAGGATCCTGTGAAGGAAACGGAAGCAACTCTGACCAAGCGACTGGGCGAGCTGACGGCTGGCCAGTGGATCGAACTTGCCGGTCGCGAAGGCGACTTGCAGCGGGGGCTGACGCTATTTCATGACCTCCAGTTGGCCTGCGCGCAGTGCCATGCCCTCCATCCAAGCCAGCCTGTTCGCACCGGCCCGATTCTCAGCCAAGTGCTGACCAAGCACACCGATCAACGCCTGGTCGATGCACTGCTGGAACCGTCGAAGGAGATTTTGGAGGGGTTCGAGCAATCGGTGATTCTGACCGATGAAGGCAAGGTGATTGCTGGCCGGATTCTGAAGCAGACCGAAACGCATTTGGAGTTTCTCGAAGGGGCAGGAGACGTCCCGCCAAGGCAATTCGAATTGGATCGGATTGAACGAATCGAGCGACGGTCGGATTCCTTGATGCCGGCGGGGCTGGTGCAGAAACTTGGCAACCAACAGAGATGGCTGGATCTACTGCGTCTGTTGATCGAACTGCGGTCCGGTGGGGAGTCGGTGGCAATGCGGCTTGCGGCCGATGGCCCCAAATCCTCCCAGATCGCCCCTTATGAATCGCAGGTCGATCATGCAGGGATGCTGCGAGACCTCGATCACGCTGCCTTTGAACGAGGGGAGGCGATCTACCGGCGAGTCTGTTTTCAATGCCATGGCGATCTCCATCAGATGGGATCACTCCCTACCTCGCTTCGATTCGGGCAGGGCGAGTTCAAAAACGGTAGTTCACCCTACGCCATGTACCAAACATTGACCCGGGGTTTTGGGCAGATGGCGCCGCAGGCTTGGATGGTTCCGCAGCAGAAGTACGATGTCATTCACTACATCCGGGAAACATTCCTCAAAGACCACCGGCCTGCCCAATACATGCCGATCGATGAAGAGTATCTCGCGCAGTTGCCTCGAGGAACGACGCGCGGCCCTGCCCCTTCCACCCTCGAACCATGGAACGCCATGGATTATGGGAATCTGATCACCCATACCTTCGAAGTTCCCGGGCAGGCGCTGAACATTGCGTACAAGGGAATGGCCATGCGTCTGGATCCGGGGCCTGGGGGTGCAGCGCGAGGCAACCACTGGATGCTCTTTTGCACCGATACACTGAGGATGGCAGCTGGTTGGAGCCATCGGGAGGGATCGGGGCGGATGAATGATTGGCGTTCGATCCAATTCAATGGCGAACATCAGATTCACCCTTCGATAAGCGGACAGGTGCACTGGAGTCTCCCCAATGGCCCGGGCTGGGCAAATCCACTGGCTTCCGATGGCCAGGATCCGTGGGATGATCGGGCACGAGTGGAGGGGCGGGATGGACGTCGATATGGTCCCCTGCCTAAAACTTGGGGCCAATGGCTGGGGCATTCCACCCACGAAGGAAAAACGATCCTTCACTATCGGATCGGCGATGCCAGGATCGATGAGCTGCCGCAGGTCGAGGCGATCGACCAGCGACCGGTTTTTGTCCGTCGACTGCGAATCGGAGCCCACAGGCAGACCCTCCATTGGAAAGTACTTGCGCCCGCTGCCGATACGAATCCCCCACTTGCATGGCTTGATCCCTACGGCGCTTCGGTGCGGTGGGGTCAGCCTTCGGGTGGGGAATCGGCCGAGCCACGTCAGCCGAATGGGGCTCTGGATGGCAGCGGCTACTGGGAGATCGCTCAAGCCGATTGGCTGGGGCAGTCGTCTCCCCGGCAATGGACTCTGGTCGCTCAGCTGCAGACTGAAGCCGATGGAACGGTCGCGGCCTTCGCGCCGGTCGGCCCTCAGTGGGCTCCCGGTGGGATGACCCTCTTTGTCCGCGATGGACGATTGGTTTTCGACGTCGGCTGGGTTGGCGCCGTGGCATCGGACATGCAAGTGGATGATGGTAAGGATCATCGAGTCGCTCTCACATACGACGCTTCCAGTGGAAAAGTGACGATGGGAATCGACGGACGGTTGGTGGCTGAAGGGGTGCTGCGAAGCAGTGCACCTTTGGAGCAGTCGGTCTTTCGAGTTGGATTCACATCAAGCAATTTTCCTCAGCCCAAGTCTCTTTTTGGTGGTCGGATCGATCGGCTGCGACTTCAAGAGGGAGTGGGCGAGGTTGCCGCGCTGACGAAAGTTCAGCTGGAGGAAGAACAAGGCGACGCCCTTGCCCGATTTCCTGAAGGTGAAGGATGGCGATGGTGCGATGCCAAAGTCCCCCGCACAACTCCTTTGCCACCAACCGATGCGATGGTGTTTTCCCGTGGCAGAGGGGTGACTTGGCAGAATCAGGGTGGTGCTCTGGTGCTGGCGATTGAGCCGGCGGAGGAAGCGAGAGAGATCGCGATTGCCCTAACAGCATCTGAGGAGTCCGAAGGGGAGCTTTCAGAAGGAAGTGGTACGATCCTCAATCGATTGGATAGTGAGCGGCTCAAGGCACCTCTCCCCTGGGATCGCTGGCTGGCCGGAGGCGCTGCAGCATTTCCGGAGACGATCGAAACGGCCATCCAGGTCCAGGAAGGTGTTTCCGGCCCCTTAGCAGTCGATACGATCCAGCTGCCTGAGGCCAATCCATGGCTGGCATTGGTGCGGCCAACAGGAATCGATTTTTTTTCCGACGGGTCATTGGTTGTCTCCACCTGGGATGGAGATATTTGGCAAGTCACCATCTCCGAAGAGTCCCGGACCGCCCGGTGGCGCCGGATCGCCAGTGGGCTCTTTCAGCCTCTCGGGATTCGGGTGATCGACGATCAGATCTATGCGCTGTGCCGTGACCAGCTGGTGCGGCTGGAGGATCGCAACCAGGATGGAACTGTCGATCACTACGCGACCTGGAATCATGATCATCAGGTGACCGAGCATTTCCATGAGTTCGCGATGGGGCTTCAGGTGGATGCGGAGGGAAATTTCTACTATGCCAAATCCGGGAGGCACGCTCTGAAGGCGGTCGTGCCGCATCATGGAACATTGCTAAGGGTCTCCAAGGATGGGCAAAAGAGCGAGATTCTGGCGACTGGTTTTCGCGCCGCCAACGGGGTCTGCCTGAATCCCGATGGGACATTCTTCGTTACCGACCAGGAAGGATTCTGGAATCCGAAGAACCGGATCAACTGGTTGAGGCGGCCTGATCCTTCGGCACCGCTGTTCTACGGGAATCTATGGGGCTACACCGATGTCACCAATCCTTCCGACGATCTCATGGAGCCACCTTTATGCTGGATCACCAATGCGAAGGATCGTTCTCCAGCGGAGTTGCTGTGGGTGAAGAGTCCCCAGTGGGGCCCGCTGGATGGCGCGCTGCTCAGTCTTTCCTATGGCTACGGGAAGGTGTTCCTGGTGCCTCATGAACAGATCGGTAGCCAGATGCAGGGAGGCGTGGTCGAGCTACCGATCGAGCCGCTGGCAAGTGGCCTGATGAGGGCTCGTTTCCATCCTCGCGACGGGCATTTGTATGGGTGCGGTATGTTTGCATGGGCGGGCAATGCGACCGCTCCAGGTGGGCTGTATCGCTTTCGACCCACCGGAAAACCATGGCGACTGCCAGTTGGGCTGCAGATGCGACCTGGGTCTATCACCATGCAATTCACCGAGCCGATCGATGGCCGGGCAGCATCCCAGGGGAAATTCTCTGTAAAGGTCTGGGATCTGAAGCGATCGGAACGCTACGGGTCAGATCACCAGAACGAACGGGAACTGGAAATTCAGCGAGTCGAAGTCTTACCCGATCGAGCAGCGATTCGATTGGAGGTTCCCGAGCTTCGTCCCACCTGGGGGCTGGAGGTGCGCTATCAGATGCCGATGGCCGATGGTCAGGTGGCCAGTGGCGAGCTTCATGGAACGATGCATCCCGAAAGCCCGGAGTGAATGCTTTAGAAAATGATGCGTGCGATTCGTTGAGTGATCCAAATCCAGGAATTTGGTATCACCGGAAAGACCATGGATGCCAGACCGTTGGGTCACCAGTTCAGGATCGCATCGATCAGGATCGTACCGGTTTTCTCTCCCATGGAAACCTCGGAAACGTACCGATACGTTGGGAAGCTGGCAAAATCGACTTCCGTCAGAATGTAGCCGAAGGCGTCGTTGGTCAGTCCCAAGAGAAAGGGATATTCGGCCGCCAGTTTTCGTTTCAGGTAGAAGCCGATGTTGGGCAGCGCCTCACCCGGAATCGTCACCAGGAGAGCGGGCCCCAGTTGGATGCGATTCAGCCGGGTAGGCAGCATTCGGTTTTCGGTTTTTGGATACTCGAGTGGTGAGTGCTGCACCACGGCCCAAAGGAGATCAGAGTCGCAGGGAAAGAGTACCTGTTTGCTCTGAGAGCGAAGGATCGGCATCGCGTCGGCGACCCCTTCCCTTCCGATCCGAATTGCTTCATCTCCTAACGCATGGCCGATCCGCAGGCACTCATCCCATGTCCGCTCATCCTTCCATTTGGCGCGGATCGGGTCGGAGGGTTGGTCGAGCGACCGGTTGTCTGCGGTGATCATGCCCCCTTGGGCCCCATTGAAAAAGATCGCCATGCCTCCCTCTTTTTCCTCGATGCGATCGCACATCGGCCCGATCAGATCGGGACTGCAGATTCCCTGCTCGCTTCCAAGCACCTCGGGATGAATCGCATAGTTGACGAGGGTGGCGATCGTCTTGCCATGTTCCTTGCTGCGAAAGACGATGACTCCTGCGCGGCGGTCGTAGAGATCCGGGGCGTAGTAGTTGTAGGCGATTTTTCCTTGAACTTCGCCCGCGCTGACCGACAGGACTGTCTCGGTAGCGGCCGCGTCAGCTTCCCGAACGGCATCCGCCAGTTGGCTGCATACCCAGTCGATATGTGGGAGGTTCCCGGTGTGACCACCTTTTCCATCGGGGAAGGCATAAAGGTCTGGGGCGCTATGGGTGTGCGTGGCGCCGATCACCCAGCGATCCTCGGCGATCGCAGGATACTGCTTAGCGGCACGCGTGATCAGGACACCAGGAAAGCCGAGCGCATCGACACTCCCCAGAATCAGTTTTTCCTCCCCCTGCTTCAGAACAAGAACCCGCACCGAAAGGTCGCCAAGTTTCCTGGTTGCAGCTGCCGGAGTCCCGAGGCCTCCCGATACGGGCAGCAGGGGGTCTGGTGTGATGGACCTTTTGGCGGCGCCGACCAGCAGTGGTTCGATTGCCTCCAGAGATCGCGTGCACAGCATCCCAAATGCTACCGATGCAATCCAACGGACCAAGTTCTGGCTACTCTTCATACTCGCCATTTCACGGAATTCCCAGAGGCTGGTGGAACCGATCGCCCGTAGCGCGATCGGTGGCAGGACGGAAGTTCGCCATCATCGACTGGTTTTCATCCAGGAGGGAGAGGTTCGTTCGCCCCTTCCGGATTCCGATTGGCCATGGAAGGCCGAGTCGGATGTGGTCCCAAATCGGTTGATTACAATCTACATCAGGCATACTGACACAACCAGTGAACCCGAACTTGTGGCAGTCCAGATCGATCGGAAGTGACGGATGGTGATTGCAATGCATAACCCACATCTCATTTTTTTGCCTCTTCTACTTCTGCTCGCAGGAGGACTGCAGGCTAAGTCGCCGCCCAACATCGTCTTCCTTCTTGCCGATGATCTCGGATATGGCGATCTGGGGTGTTATGGTCATCCTTACGCCAAGACGCCGGCGATCGACCAATTGGCTAGGGAAGGGATGATGTTCCGATCGGCGTATGTTGCCGGCCCTACTTGCGAGGTCAGTCGATGCGGATTCATGACAGGTCTTTTTCCTGCGAGATTTGCTGGATCAACAAGGCAATTGGGTTTCGGTGCATCGCTCACTGTGACGGAGGTTTTGAAGCAGAAGGGGTACCAAACCGGTCTTTTTGGGAAGTGGGATATGGGCGAGGAAAAGACCCAGGGGACCTACGGCATTGAAGAAATACATGTCATTCCGTCCGAACTTGGCGACCCAAAAGGGAAGGATTTTCGGGTTACGGAAGCAGCGATTGATTTCATCAAAAGGAATCGCGAAGGTCCGTTCTACATGAATGTTTGGTTCCATACCCCTCATCACCCAGTGGCGCCTCATGCTACTTTCGTCAGCCGGTTCGAGAACATGAGTTTGGATCGTCCGGACTTTCCGAATCCTCACTATCAGGCGCGCCTCGACGCATACGAAAATCTCTCCGAGGATCCGACAACCGTTCTGCGTGAATATCTCGGTGATGTTTCTCAACTGGATGATCAGGTCGAGAAGATATTGTCGACGATCAGAGAGTTGGGGATTGAAGAGGAGACGGTCGTTCTGTTCGCAAGTGATAACGGCCCGGCCCGTCCAGTTGATCAACCAAGATCGAGGAGCGATGGCAAGAAAAATCCAAGTCGGCAGAACGGGCTTGGCTCCGCAGGACCTTTGCGGGGCGGTAAACACGGAATCTATGAAGGCGGGATTCGGGTTCCCTGGATCGTTCGATGGCCTGGTCGCATCGCTTCCGGGAAGATCATGGATAGGGAAGTGATTGCAGGGGTGGACTTACTACCAACCCTGTGTTCGATTGCAGGTGTCGATATCGACACTTCCGGACTGGATGGCGAGGATGTCTCGGATATCTGGTTTGGAAAGGAGAGGAGCCGGAGAAAGGATCTTTTTTGGATATCGGGTTCTCCAGGTAGCCCTCGTGCGGTGTTGAGGCGAGGTGATTGGAAGCTTTGCATCATGCAAAATGGTGCCCAGGAGCTTTATGATCTTGCAAACGATCCAGGCGAGAGTCGCAATGTGGCGGCGGATCATCCAGGGATCTTGCTGGAGATGGGGGACGCCATCGATCGTTGGATCGGAACGCTGATGCCCGCTCCGAAATGGCTGATTGATGCACAAAGGCGAGCGGCTGCTCGCAGCAAGCAAGTACCGGCCAGACCGCGTCTCACTTGGTTAGTGGTCGCCGGGGCGCTGGCGGGACTGTTTCTTGGGATAGGGTGCTGGCGCCGAATGAGAACTCCAGCGACTAGATGAACATCGATTGTCAGCTGGGTCAGGAGTCGAAAAAAAAGACCTGCCGGTCAGGCAGGTCTTTTCGAATTCGGATTGAAAGGGGAATTTGACCCAAGGGATCAGCCGCGTCGCGACCGGGTTGCGGGCGACTTGGTCTTGGCGACCTTCGCCGCAGGCTTCTTTTTGGAGGCGACCTTCTTGACGGTCGCCTTCGAAGCTGCTGCCTGCTCGCGAAGGGCAGCCTGCGCGGCAGCCAGGCGGGCGATGGGGACTCGGAACGGCGAGCAGCTGACATAGTCAAGTCCTGCGGTATGGCAGAACATGACCGACGATGGGTCGCCACCATGCTCACCGCAAATACCGATCTTCAGGTCGGGCCGCTTGGACCGCCCTTTCTCTACACCGATCTTCATCAACTGGCCAACCCCTGTAGTGTCGATCGAGGCGAACGGATTCGCCTTGACGATTTCCAGGCCCTGGTAGGCAGGCAGGAACGAATTGCTGTCGTCGCGGCTCATTCCCAGGCAGGTCTGCGTCAGGTCGTTGGTGCCGAACGAGAAGAACTCAGCCGTTTCGGCGATTTCGTCTGCCGTCAGGGCTCCACGAGGAACTTCGATCATCGTGCCGACCGAGTAGGGGAATTTCTTGCCCGTTTCCTTCATCACTTCGGCGGCGACACGATGAATGATCTCGACCTGGAGGTCTAGTTCCTTCTTGAAGCCGACCAGTGGCACCATGATCTCCGGCTTGACCTTGACGCCATCCTTCAGGACAGCAGCGGCTGCCTGGAAGATCGCGCGGGCCTGCATTTCGGAGATCTCGGGCCGGACGATTCCCAGTCGGCAACCACGGAAGCCAAGCATCGGGTTGAACTCATGGAGCTCGTGGACCAGTTTCTCGACTTCACCGACCGAGATGCGAAGCTGCTTGGCAACTTCTTCCTGACCCTTCTTGTTGTCCGATTGCGGTAGGAATTCGTGAAGGGGCGGATCCAGCAGCCGGATGCAGGCTGGCCGACCGTCGAGTGCACGGAAGATCCCTTCAAAATCCTTCTGCTGGTAAGGGAGCAGTTTGGCCAGGGCCTTCTTCCGATCGGATTCTTCCTGAGCCAGGATCATCTGGCGGACGGCGATGATCCGGTCCCCTTCAAAGAACATATGCTCGGTGCGGCAAAGTCCGATTCCTTCCGCCCCGAAGGCGATGGCGTTGGCCACCTGGTCGGGTTGGTCCGCATTGGTGCGAAGCCCCAGTTTGCGGTAGCCGTCAGCCAGCTTCATGATGAAGTTGTAGTACTGGAAGACTTTGCTGTCCGATGGCTTCATCTTTTTGGAGACTAGCACCTGCTTCAGTTCGCTGTCGGCGGTGGCGATCTTGCCTTGGAAGACTTCACCGGTCGACCCATTGATGCTGATGGGGTCTCCTTCGCGGAGTGTGACCCCTTTGCACTTGAGCGTTCCCTTGTGGTAGTCGATCTCCACATCCCCGGCGCCGGCGACGCAGACCTTGCCCATCTGGCGAGCGACCAGAGCGGCGTGGCTGGAGACTCCACCGCGAGCGGTGAGAATTCCATCGGCCGCGATCATCCCGCGCAGATCCTCGGGGCTGGTTTCGATACGGGCGAGCACGACGGGCTGCCCCTTGGCGGCCAGTTGTTCCGCCTTGGCGGCGGTGAAGACGACGGCTCCCGAAGCAGCACCCGGTCCTGCTGGGAGTCCAACCGCCATCAATCGACCTTCTTTTTTCGCCTTGGCGTAGGCATCGGTGTCGAAGATCGGCTGCAGGAGCTGGTTGAGGGCTTCCGGGTCGCCCGATCGCACGGCATGCTCGGGGGTCATCAGCTTTTCTTTGACCATGTCGTGAGCGATTTTCACGTAGGCCAGCGCGGTTCGCTTGCCATTGCGTGTCTGAAGCATGTACAGCTTTTTCTTCTCGATGGTGAACTCGAAGTCCTGCACATCACCAAAGTTCTTTTCCAGGATCTTGCGGACCTCGACCAGTTCCTTGTAGGCCGGGCCGATGATCTTGTCGTGTGCCATGTCGGCGATCTTCAGCGGGGTGCGTACACCAGCCACCACGTCTTCGCCTTGTGCATTGACTAGATACTCTCCGTAGAAGACATTTTCGCCGGTCGCCGGATCGCGGGTAAATGCCACGCCGGTGGCGCAGTCGTCGCCCATGTTGCCGAAGACCATGCTCTGGACATTGACCGCCGTCCCCCACTCGTCCGGAATGCGATACTTCTGACGGTAGAGAATCGCACGTTCATTCATCCAGCTGCCGAAGACTGCAGAGATGGCTCCTTCGAGCTGTTTGACTGGATCGGTCGGGAACGACTTGCCCGTTCGCTCGCGGATCAGCGCCTTATATCGCTTGACCAGTTCCTTCAGGTGAGCTTCCGTCAGCTCGGTGTCTTCCTTGACTTTCACTTCCTGCTTCAGATGGTGCATCACCTCTTCAAACGGCTCATGCTCATTCTCATGCCGCTTCTGCACCCCCATCACCACATCGCCGTACATCTGGATGAATCGGCGGTAGGAGTCCCAGGCGAAACGTGGATTTTTGGTCGCTTCCGCCAAGCCCTCGGTGGTGTTGTCGTTGAGGCCCAGGTTGAGGATGGTATCCATCATGCCGGGCATGGAGTCGCGGGCGCCCGACCGAACCGACACCAGCAATGGGTTGTTGACGTCGCCAAACTTCTTGCCGGTTTCCTTTTCCATCCAGGCGATGGCACGGTTCAAATCGGTCAGCAGGCCATCGGGAAACTTTTTGCCGTTCTTGTAATAATGAACACAGACCTCGGTAGTGATCGTGAAGCCCGATGGGACTGGAAGGCCAATTTTGGTCATCGCGGCCAGGTTGGCTCCTTTGCCCCCAAGCAAGGACTTCATGTCCCCCGCGCCATCAGTTCGCGACTTGCCGAAGTAATAGATCATTTTGGAGGCCATTTGAGTTCGAGATCCTTCCGTTAAACTGGCTGACAAGGAAACAACTACCGGTGGCGAAGAGTTTATCGGTCAGGGGAAAAATCGTCAATTCTGCTTGGTTTTTCGCCCCTTCCTCCCGTTCCGTTTTTGAAGAGTTGCAAGCGACCAGAGGTGGGCAGTGACAGGAGGTAAACGACAAGGGGCGAGTCCTTGGGAGGCGTGGACCGGCCGCGGCGGCGGTCTTCTGGTGGTCGGCCATGGGACGAAAAACTCCCAGGGGGTCCAGCAACTGCAGACTCTCTCACTGCAAATCGCCGAGATCGCTTCACCATGCCCGGTCGAAGGTTGCTTTCTGGAGCTGGCTGAGCCGACCATTGAGGAAGGGGTCCAGCGACTTGCAAGCCGCGGAGTAAATCGTCTGGTTACCGTTCCCATCCTGCTGTTTGAGGCGGGGCATGCCAAGGCAGACATCCCCCAAGCAGTCAAGCAAGCTGCCCGGGAGGCGGGAGTGGTTGTGGAAGCCCAGTCACCCCCCCTGGGGTGTTCCGCCGAGGTCCTCGCCCTTTCGCACCAGAGGCTGATCGAATCGATCGAGCGGGAAGAGGGAAGGTGCGACCGAGTGAAATTGGCGAATTTCCTGTCGGGACCTACCAGCTGTCTGGTGATGCTGGGACGCGGGGCAAGCGACCGGTCGGCCGTCGGGGCGATGCGCCGCCTGGCGGCGCGGCGCCAGCGACGCTGCGGGGTTCCCCATCTGAAAGTTGGTTTCTTTGCCGCTGCCAAACCATCGGTGACGGAACTGCTAGGGAGCCTTCCGGCATCCAAGTATCAGCGTCTTTTCCTGCAGCCCCATCTGCTTTTCCCCGGAGAATTGATGGAACAATTGCGGGAAAAACGGCAGGAACTTCAGGAGAAAAGCCCTCAGCAACGATACTACTTGGCCGAACCTTTAGGGGTTCAACTGGAAAACGGCCTCCCGGAAACCCAATCAGGCGACTTGGTGAATGGCTTGCACCGGCTACCGGTTACCAGTCTCGCGGAGACCTTCTGTGGACTGGCGGCTGGAACGATCCGCAAACGGCTAAATCCCTGGAAGCCATGGCGTTGGTAGGCAGGGAGCCAAAAGAAGGGGGAAAAGCTTGGTCCGAGTGGACCGGTGAGCCTCTATGACCTTAGGTGAACCATGTTGCACCTGATGAGGCGATTCCCTAGGATTGGCCAGGGATATTCCTGTTCGGATCTCCATGGATCATTTCGTTACGCGGATCTCACCCTGGCACCCAAACCATGGTGAATCAAGCCACAAAAACCAAAGAAAGCATCGTTCAAGATGAAACCTCGCACGCTGATGGCTGCTACCCGATGCACAAGATCGCGGAAGAATAAGCTTCTGGGCATCGCCCTGGGGCTTAGCTCTCTGGCGACCTGCGTCGGCCAAATCCATGCGGAAGAGTTTCCGCGAGTCCTCGAGACCCCTAAGCCATCATCCCAGGATCGACTGATCACCCGCACCGTCAGCCGTCTTCTGCAAAATGGCCACCTGTCCAAAGCGAAGATCGACGACGAGATTTCTCGTCGAGCGTTCGATCAGTTCATGCGGCTTCTCGATCCGATGAAAATGTATTTTCTTCAATCGGACATCGATGAGTTCGCACAGAAGCGAGAGCAGCTGGACGACATGCTTCTGGGAGGCGATGTCAGCTTCGCCTATGACGTCTTTCGGCGATACAATCAGCGGCTAACCGCTGCCATGCCGATGATTCATGCCTGGATCGACGCCGACCACGACTTCACGGTCGACGAGACGGTGGCGATCGACCGCGATGTGGTCAGCTATCCCAAGAGCGAGGAAGAGCAGAAGGACCGCTGGCGAAAGACGATCAAACTGAATCTGCTGGATTTGAAATCCGACGGCAAGCAGATCGACGAAATCCGGAAGCAACTCCACAGCCGCTTCCGCGTGCAGGAACGCAACGGATCGCAGATGGACGTGTACGAACTTCTGGAGTTCTATCTCTCGTCGTTCACCACGTCTCTGGATCCTCATACCACGTACATGGCTCCACGGGCCCAAAGCAATTTCGATATCCAGTTGAAGCTGTCTCTGGATGGCATCGGTGCTTCGCTCCGTTCGGAAGATGGATACGTCACCGTCATGTCGATTGTTCCGGGCGGCGCAGCAGAGAAAGATGGCCGTTTGAAGAAGGGAGATCGCATTGTCGCTGTCGGGCAGGAAGGGAGCCCAGAGGATATCGATGTCGTCGAAAAGAAAACGGACGACGTCGTCGATTTGATTCGTGGGCCCGCCGGAACCAAGGTACGCTTGACGGTCGAGCCGAAGTTGGGTGGAGGGCGACAGGTCTTTGAAATCGTGCGGGCCAAGATCCAACTGGAAGACGAGGCGGCGCGGGGCGAGGTTCTGGAGCGATTCCAGAAGGCAGATGGCAGCCCCTACAAGATCGGCTACCTGAACCTTCCCAGCTTCTACCTGGATATGGATGGAGCTCGGGAAAACAAACCAAACTATCGCAGCACCACGCGTGATGTTCGGAACATTTTGAAGGACTTCAAGGAGAAAGGAGTCGACTCCGTGGTGCTCGATCTCTCCAAGAACGGCGGTGGTTCGCTCACCGAAGCCATCAACTGCACCGGGCTCTTCATCGACCGCGGACCGGTGGTTCAGGTGAAGGATCCCAGCGGCGCGGTACAGCCCTATGAGGATGAAGAACGGGGGGTTGCCTGGGACGGTCCCCTGGTGGTGGTGACCTCCAAAATGAGCGCCAGCGCCAGCGAGATTTTCGCGGGGGCCATCAAGGACTATCAGCGCGGGCTGGTGGTCGGCGATCCGCAAACCCACGGCAAAGGTACCGTGCAGACTCTTCTGGACATCGGAGAAATGCTTTTCCGAGCCCCTGCGGGCAAGCCCTACGGGGCGCTCAAGCTGACTATTCAGCAGTTCTATCTCCCCAATGGGCAAAGCACCCAGCGGGAAGGAGTCGCTGCGGACGTTGTCCTGCCATCGATCACCGCCTACATGGATATCGGAGAATCGGATCTCGACTATGCGCTGCCGCCTGACGAAGTCGCGGCGCAGGAGCATCAGCACTATCAAATGGTCAACGATGCGATTCGTACCCAGCTCCAACAGAAGTCGATCGCGCGCGTGGAGCAGTCGGAGGATTTCGACAAACTGTTGAAGCGAATCGAGTTTTATAAAAAGCAGAAAGAAGAGAAGTATGTCAGTCTGAAGGAAGAAGATTTCCTGAAGCGACGTGCGGAATTGAACTCGGAGGAAGAAGAGGAGAAGCAGATCCTCGATGCTCAGACCCCCGCTGAGAAGCCTTTCGTCTCTGGATACTACAACGACGAAGTGCTGCAGGTGACGCGAGATTACTATGACGCCCTCCAGGCGATCAACCTGGTCAAGGCTGGCTGATCCAGCCAGCCATCTGGTGGGTACTGCAAAGCAACGACGGCCAGGGGAATTCCCCTGGCCGTCGTTGCTTGAAGAGTTTCTAAGGCCTCGCCGTGAACTCCAATTGGATCAGTCCAGATAGAGGAATTCGTTGCTGTTGAGCAAAGCGCGGGCAACAGCGACCAGTCCGTGCTGCTCCGACAGTTCTTGGGCGCCCTTCCATTCTTCTTCTTGTGGCATGCGTGCCAGTGTCAGCTGAAACATCCGCGAGATGGCTTTCTCGGGTGAGCCATCTGATTCTTTGAGGGATCGATCGACCAGCGCCTTGGCCTGCCGCAACAGGAAGGGGCTGTGGAGCAGGCTTAGCGACTGAAGCGGCGTGATGGAATTGTTGCGTTTGGGAGCTACCTGTCCTGCATCCGGGCAATCGAAGGGACCAAACGTCGACTCCAACTGCATCCTCGGCTTGGACTGGTAGATCATACGTCGCCAGGTTTCTGGGCCTGGATCTTCGAGGCTTTCGTACACCTTGACGTAATTGGTGTTGGGCTGGAACAGATCGAATCCCGGGCCACCCCATCGAAGGTCGAGGTTCCCTGCTGACCAGAGAATGGCGTCCCGCAGTGGCTCCGCCTCCAATCGCCTCGGAGTGAACCCCACATAGAGCCGCTCCAATCTCGCGTCGGCTGTATGCCTTACCTGCTGGCGATAGGTTGCTGACGTCAATATCAGGCGATGGATCGACTGAAGCGACCAATCCTTTTCGATCAATTCGCACGCCAGCCAGTCGAGCAGCTCGGGGTGGGATGGGACGCCTGCTTGGGTACCGAAGTCACTAGGGGAGCTTACAAGGCCGCGCCCGAAGTGGTGAAGCCAAAGTCGGTTGACGAGGACGCGCGCCGTCAGCGGATTGTCGGGACTGGCGATCCACTGAGCCAATTCTGTTCGTCGCTGGGCATCACTGCTCGCGGGGGCCAGTGACCAGGTCTTTCCGATCGCTGCGATTCCGGCTGGCGAAACCGCCTCACGTGGCTGCATTGGGTCTCCACGATGCAGTCGCGAAACTGGCTCGGGGGTCCCCAAACGCCCCGCGTAGGCCATCGGGCCGCTTGAAACCCCGCTGGAGGCCGATCGAGCTGCTTGCCACTTGCGCCAATCGGTCAGCCACTGGCCGCGAAGGTTTTCCGCGAGTTGGGGAGGGACCCAATCGCGCGCGATGCGATCGGTCGCTGCCAGTTGCAGCGGCATGCGTGTCTGGTGGCTGCTGACCAGTGTCCAGTCATCGGAATTGAACCTAGCCTCCCAGCGATAGGCCGTGGCCAGACGATCGCGGTAGACCGGACGATCTTCCCCATCGCGGCTCCATCGAATCCACGCGATCTCCACCGGATTGGGAAAATCCAGTTGCACCCAGCCCTTGCCGGCTTGGTTGGAAATCCATGATCTGGCATTCCCTCGAATCCCATCGGTCAGATGCTCCAGCTTGTGAAATGTATTGTCGGGGAAGTCGCCGGAGCTGGATAGCTTCGCAGCCCCCGCGATGTTCAATCCGTCAGGGGAATAGCACTCCACTTCGTCAATGCAGGGTTCGGCGCCACTGGTCGCATCGATCGTCATTCTCAGCGAGGTGACTCCCGATGCATCGATCCGCTCGATGTTGCAATGCGGATCGACCGGACTGCCTAAGGGCGGCATTTGGAACGTCGCTCGAATGTCGGGTTCTGTTTCGATCACCACCATGTCTGCAGTAACGGGAGATGGCTGGTCTCCGGATCGCAGAAGGAGGACCGAACGTTCTGTGACCGAGTGAACCCCCAGATCCTTCAAACCGCTCCAGCGACTCTCGGAAGGAAGCTCGATCCCCTCGGAGCCCGTGGCTGGATAGCGCTGATCTACCTCAGCCAGCAGCGTTTGGTCTTCGGTGGTCGCAACGTTCCCGTCGATATCGATCCAGTAACTGGCCTCTGGCGCGTGCGTTGGCCAACCGGCTCCCCAGGAGATCCAGATCCGCAACCGAATCGATTCGGCATCCGAAGACACTTGATCGTCGGCGATCGGATTCTTATCGACTAGCCGCCAAGTTGCGACATCGGTTTTTGCTGGAGCGTTCCACCAAGTGTAGGACTGTCCGAGATTCACGATGCCATACCGGAGAGGGTCCTGCTGTTTTTGCCCCCAATTGGCCCCTTCGGCATGTGCGGCCACCGCACGGATTTGTAGCAGCGAGTTCATTTGGGAGGCGGTATCGTCCAGCAGTCTCAAGGAAGATCTTGGAGCCGTTGGAGTTTTGTCGGCGATGGACTGCTCCATTTTCCTTGCGATTTTCTCTGGAGGTTCCGATGATTCTGCTGTGGGCGAAAAGCCCAAAGGGATTTCCTGCGGAAGCGGCCTTTCGCCGTGCTGGACACCAGAGAGACAGGCCTTGATGGCGTAGTAATCGCGTTGGGAGACAGGGTCGAATTTATGGTCGTGGCATCGGGCGCAGCCAACAGTGATCCCCAGAAACACACTGCCCGTCGTGCTGACCATGTCATGCAGTTCATCCGCGCGCTGGTTGGCTGTCAGCACCGGATCGGGGCTCTTGACTCGATCCCATGGGCCACCCACCAGGAATCCGGTCGCCGCATCCGTTCCATACTGATCTCCTGCAATCTGATCTCGCACGAATTGGTCGTAGGGCAGATCGTGACGCAGCGCCTCAAGGACATAATCGCGGTACCGGTAGGCATTGGGTCTGGGCTGATTGGTTTCAAATCCATCGCTCTCCGCAAATCGAACCACATCCAGCCAGTGGCGCGCCCACCTCTCGGCGGCTCGAGGCGAGGCAAGCATCGCGTCGACTTGCCGATCCAGCCATAAGTCTTCCTCGTAGCGGGCCAGGGAGTTCGGCGGCAACTGTTTGAAATCCAGCGGAAGCCCCAGGACATCCGCCGACATGCGTCGGGCAAGGACCCGCAGGGATGCTTGCGGCATCGGCTGCAGCCCTTCGTTCTGCATCGCATGAGCGATGAAGCGATCGATCGGATGATTCGACCAGCCCCAAGGGTCTGGCGGAGGTACACTAGGCCGATTCAGAGGCTTCCAAGACCAGTGTTCTTTCCCGGGAAGGAACTGCTGCTGGAACCACTTGCGATCGAGCGACGGGTCCCATGGGGCGGAATCGATCAGCCACTGACGCAGAAGGTCGACCTCACCGGCCGTCAGCGCGGCTCCCTCAGGCGGCATTCGCACGTCTGGATCATCGGCGGTGATTCGCTGAATCAGTGGATGCTCGGAACGGTCCTTCAGTGGCAGCAGCGGACCAGAGTCCCCACCTGACTCCAGGGAATCGCGACTGTCCAGTCGTAGGTTTCCCTGTTGTTCATCTTCCCCGTGGCACCCGGCACAGCGAGACAAGAGGAGCCGAATCGCTTGTTGGTCGCGGGTGCCGACTGCACCGTCGTCGGCGAGAGCCGGCAAGGAGGTAAGGCATAACCAAAGGCACCCCAGGTGGCCGATCGACTTCATGGCATGGCTCGATAGGTACAGCGGAGGTCAGGCGGGTAGAGAGTCATTCTCTTTCATTGTAGCCCAATCCACTCATAGGAATCGACGATTCCAACCAGGCCTGAGGGGCAGATAGCAAAGCTAGGGCGCAATCGGGGGCGTGGGGGCAGGGTCTTGCGCCTGCTGCTGGAGTTGGCGGAGCAGCTGGGAGAGTCCAGGGTCGTCAGGTTGGCGATCCAGAAGGGGGCGAAGTGCGTCGATGGCATCGGTGAATTTTTTCATCTTCTGCAGGAGGAGGACCAGGGTGGTTCGGTACTGAGCCTCTTCGGGTGACAGGTCGACAGCGCGTCGGATTCTCTCTAAGGCTTCCTCATTTCGATCGGCCATATACAAAGCCAGTCCACTCCGGTATTGCAGCGAAGGTTCCTTCGGAAGCAGATCAGCGTCACGCAGCAAAAGAGGCAACTCCTCTTCCCGCATCTTTGTCGCCTGCTGTCTCCAAGATTCCTTCAGCTTCTCATCTTCTGGCGTCAGTCGCTCTCCAGAAACAGAATCGGCCATCACATCGTAGAGGACTGCCAGATTCGATCTGGGGCCCGTCGCCTGTGGCTCCAGACGCAATGCGTCGCGATAGTGCTCAATCGCTTGCTGGGGTTTCCCTATTTGTTCGGCAAGAAGCCCCAGTCCAAGGTGTGCGCCTGCGCGATCACGGTTGGCGTGGTGGCGATCCAGCAACTCCTGCCAGGCGCGGTCCCACTCGGGGGATCGCACGGCGCGGACTTGGTCGGGGCCCGCCGTAGCGATTTGCGCTGCTGCTTCGACCCGAACCGATCGGACAGGGTCCGCCAACAGAGGCTTCTGGGCCACAACGCGCGTGCCGGGATCGGGGATGGTACCCAGTGCGGCAGTCGCCGCGCGGCGGACGAGCGGAGAGGGATCCTTGGCCGCTTCCCTACCGAGCAATGCTGCTTGCCTGGGATAGAAGCGAGCGAATTCGTGGAGGAGGGTGGCGCGGACGATTGCTGGGGATTCCGGTCCCTGCTTTGCCATCCACTTGGGAACCAATTGCAGCGATTCCTCGGAACCAGTGCGTGCTGCATGGAGAGCCACGCCGAAATGCTCGGGCGTCTTTCGCTCGGTTCCGTACCATTTGGCCGCCGCATCTTCGCTCCACTGATCTATCTGGCGAAGCAGTTCCTTGGCTTCCTGGTCACCGCGAGCCGCTTCAGCGACCCAATCGCCATATTGACGCAGATGGGGCCGGTCAGGCCGAGTCCATCGCTTGTCGTCGAAATGGCACCGGCTACATGCATTCGGAGTCCCCAGCTTCAGGCTTAGGTCGGGCCGAGGGATACGAAACGAATGATCGTGTCTGGGGTCGACGTCCATGTAGGTAGTTGGCGGCATGTGGCATTCGACGCAGCTGGCCCCAGTGCTTCCTATGGGGTGGAAGTGATGAGCGACGGAATCGTATTTAGCAGCCGGATGTTGATGGCATGAGGTGCAAACCTCATTGCCCGAGTGTTTTAGTCGGGCCGTGTGGGGATCATGGCAATCGGTGCAGCGAATCCCTTTGTGAAACATCTTGCTCTGTAGAAAGGATCCATGGATATAGACTTCGTCCTGTACCTGCCCATCGGCAAAGTAGGTTCCTTCGGTCAGAAAGGCTTCCAGGAAGTAGTCATCGTAGAGATCACCCGCCTTGAAGCCTTCTGCGATCATTTCCCGCCGGGCATGGCAGGGGGCACAAGCCTGGATCTGGTCGAGCGACGACTGTTTGAGTGGTGCCAAGCCCCAGCCGAACTGCCGGTCTTTCCTTGGCCACCAATGGTCGACCAACTGCAGGTGGCGACTGGCAGGTCCGTGACATGATTCACAGCTGACATCGATCTCGGAATACTGCGTCAAATAGCTCGCAGTCGCCACATCAAAACCCTTGGTCAGATTCGTGCTGTGGCATTCGGCGCACATGACATTCCATCGCTGAGCGACTCCTGTCCAGTGAAGCGGATCCTCCGGATCGATCCGGTCGTGCACGTCGGGAGGATCCAGGTGGAACCACTTGGCCCGATGCGTGTCCCAGCTCCATCGAAGCACCTGGACCTGACCAGCACCAGGGCGAGGGTCGCTGGACGACGACGTGGCCGCCGGCAGCGTCTCTACCATGTACTGCTGAAGCGGTTCGACACCGAAGACATATCGCACTTCGAAGACGCCGGGTTTTCCGTCCGGTCCCTCAGTCTCTACAAGAAAGCGATCGCCATCCCGAAACATCCTTGCGGATACCCCTTGATGCTCCAATTGAACGTCGTTGAAATCGGCGAGCACCGTTTCTTTGGTCGCCAAGTCCATCGCTCGATCGTGATGCGACCCTTCAAAACCCTTCATTTGCTCCTGATGGCAACTGGCGCAGGACTGTCTACCAACATACTGCGGTGACGCAGCCAATTTCTGCCGGTCGATGCCACCTCCGCTAGACCACCAGGCCCAGATCGCAAACGTCCCAACCGCTAACGTCGCAGCGATCGCTCCGATCGTACGCCACCTGTGGCGAGTAGGCAAAGGTTCAGTCCGACTTATTATGTTTTCGGGCACCTGGATCGATTCCTGGTGGAGGCATGGGCATCGAAGCTCAATTCTTTGTGAGCGACGGTCGTGACAGTATGGTGTCCCGAAGCCGTCCAGTCCGCAAGGGACCTTGGTGAGCCGATTTTCCAAGGGGCAAACATGGTCCGAGACACATTTTGCGTAGCCTTCTGCCTGCCTCCCACCGAGCCAGCGTGGGACCAAAACATCTGGTATCACCAAAGGCAGTCGGCCTTTCGCGGAAATGGCGTATTCCCAAGGTCCTATTCCTCGGAAAAGTCACTTAAACTGGACGGGCGGCGGCGTTCCAACCATGGGGAGTTCTTCGGCCAAAGGCTGAGGCGGTTTTAGCTGCCTGGGCAGCAGGTAGCGCGATGGACGATCGGATCAGAGGGCTTGAGGAGCGGATGTGCAGCGTCAAATGTGGTTGCGGCAGCTCTTTTCTGAACCGAACAACGCAACCCGGATAAGTCGCCGTGGTGATAAAGGAGGATGACCGATGGGCTGGATGATCGATTCCTGGACGCTGCGATTTTTCTTTTGCCTGCTGATTGGCTGTTGCAGCAGGCAGGCCAGCGCAGAGCGGCCAAATATGGTGATACTTCTTGCCGATGATCTGGGCTATGGCGACATGCAGGCCAATGATGCGTTGCAAGGCAAGATTCCCACCCCCCACATGAATCGGCTCGCTTCGGAAGGAATGCGATTCACCGATGGCCATTCCAGCAGCGCCTGCTGCTCGCCTTCCCGATACACCCTACTGACCGGACGCTACCACTGGCGATCCCGTCTGCAATCCGGGATCGTCGGAGTCTGGGAGCGACCGCTGATTGCTGAGAATCGCTGGACCATCGCCTCGTTGGCCAAGCAGCATGGCTATACCACTGCGGCGATTGGTAAGTGGCATCTGGGGCATCGATGGCCGATCTCAGCGGATCAGAAAAAATTCTTTCAGGGATTCGGCGGCAAGCCCGGAGGCGGCGGTGAGGTTTCCGGGCAGGTCACCGACGAGCATCGCAAAGTATGGCAGGAGGTCTTTTCGCAGCCAGTGACCGGTGGGCCGACCGCCTGCGGCTTCGATTACTACTTCGGCACCGACGTGCCGAATTGGCCTCCCTACTGTTTTCTGGAGAATGATCGGACGATCGGGATCCCGAGTGTTCTTTTGCCGGCTACGAAGCTGATCAAGAATCAAGCGAGCTTACAGGGGCCGGCGCTTCCAGAGTGGCAGTTGGAGCAAGTGCTGCCAGCCCTGGTAGCTCGGGCGACTGATTTCATTCGCAAACAGGCGGCAGCGGAAAAACCTTTTCTTCTCTATTTACCGCTCACATCACCACATACCCCACTGGCAGTCAATGAAGCGTGGCGAGGCAAAAGCGGACTGGGGAGCGACTATGCCGATCTGGTGATGGAGACTGACGCTGCTATCGGTGCCGTGCTGCAAGCGATTGACGATGCATCGATCGCTGACAATACGTTCGTGCTCTTGACCTCCGATAATGGATGCGCTTCCTACATCGGCGTCAAGGAACTGGAAATGCAGGGGCATTTCCCAAGTGGCCCCCTAAGTGGATACAAGTCGCAGGTCTATGAAGGGGGGCACCGCGTGCCTTTCGTCGTCAAATGGCCAGCCAGGGTACCGGCAGGTTCGGTCTGCGACCAATTGGTGCATCAAGCCGACTTGATGGCGACTGTTGCTGAGATCCTAGGTCAGCCGCTACCGGTGGATGCAGGCGAAGATAGCTTCAGCCTGCTGCCAATCCTCATGGGAAAAGATATCGCCATCCGGGAGCATGCGGTCAGCACCGCCTGCGATGGTCTTCCCGGCTTTCGCCAAGGGCCTTGGAAGTACATCGCCAAAACACCACCCGAGCTTTATCGGCTGGATGAGGATCTCGGCGAAAAGAACAACCTAGCAACCGCGCAACCGGAACGACTGAAATCGCTTCAGGATGCTTTCGAGCGAGTCATTCGCAGCGGCCGCAGCACCCCTGGACCTCCCCAGAAAAATGATCAGAAGGTGGTGCGCTATCCGAAGAATCCAAAGGCCAGCAAAGCAGACTAAAAGTCTATCCGAAACCCCTCAATATCTTAGCCCGCAGTGCAAGTAAGGGACGTTTTCTCAGATAGGTTCCAAGGACCTAATCGCAACCTGCAAAATCCTAACCCGCAGCTTAAGCAAGGGACGGTTCTCGGATAGGCTCCAAAAGTGAGTATTCCAGGGGTGGGTAGGTATGTCCGGCAAGCTGTCTTGCGGCACCACCCCCTGGAACGTCATGTCTGAAGCCCTAGCGAATCCGTCATCATGATACTAGGGCCGATCCATCTGCAGCAGGAAGGCATCGCCTTCCCCGATGGGGGATTGGCCATTGAAGCTGCCTCTGGCGCGTCCGCAAACAATGAGGCGACCACAGTGGTCCAGCGTGATACCGCTAAAGGTACCGTTGCTGGAGGTTCCAAGCGTCAGCATCCACTTGGCACCATGACCATCCAATGCGGCTACATACTGATCAGCTACAGGTGACGATCGATAAGAACCAAGGGCAAATGCACTGCCATCTTTTGCGACCATCGAATTGATAATGCTCATCCCGCTATTCGCCAGGATCGCGGAATTGGCCATGGTTCCTTCGGGATAGAACTCTGCAATCTTGGCCCATTGATCGGACGACAAGTGAGCGCCTCTGACCCAGATATGTCCACGTTCGTCCGTGGTGACAGTCGTTGCAATCGATCGCGCACCAAAGAATCGCGTCCAGCAGTGATTTCCTTTGTGTCTAACCTGGAAAGGATCCCATAAAAAGTGAGTGTGTTATGACCCCTTACGATATAGGTGTTGCCTTGTCGATCCGAACTGATATCCATGATGGCGGCTCCATCGTTGAACTGGTACTGCTTACTCCAGCGGCGGCGACCGAATGCATCAAATGCAGTGATTGAAGATTTCAGCACGCTCCCGTCGAATCGATTCGATGAGACAAGGATTCCGAATCGATTGTTCCTGCAGATCCTCATCCGCCCGGTTCGTCCCGTAACCTCTCCAACGGACCATGTCCCTCGTTGATCGCAGCAAGTGTTGAAGGACGTCAGGAAGCCTTCTCCCTTCATTCCGCCCCAGCCTCATTGTTCCGCACGGATCAAATTTGGAGTAAGCTAAAAGGTGTCAGGACTCTTTTCCATGAAAAGAGTCCTGACACCTTTTAGCTTAGCCGCTTTCCGGAGAGGTCGATGATGAATCGTTTGAAGAGAATCTCGCAAGCCGCATGGGGCATGGCTCTCTTGGTGCTCTCTGCCACCTTCACTTGGGGGCAATCGATTTCACTGCAGGAAATAGGAGGAAAGCTGGCCGAAGGCGGCCTCCCCAAAGTCACGATTTATCAGGCGAAGGAAATCGTCACTCTGGATCCGGACAAGCCAACTGCCCGCGCAGTCGCCGTTGTTGGCTCCCGAATCCTGGCGACCGGGTCACTTGAAGAAATGAAGACGGCAGTTGGCGAGCAAGAGTTCCACATAGATGAGACATTCAAGGAAAAGGTGATTGTTCCTGGTTTCCTGTCACAGCATGATCATCCCGTGCTCAGTGCACTGACGCTTGCCTCGGAAGTCTTGTCGATTGAAGACTGGGTTCTTCCCACGGGAACGGTATCTGCAGTCAAGGATAAAGCGGACTTCCTGCGCCGGTTGTCGGAAGCAGAGAAACGCTTGCTAGATCCAGGTGAGCCCCTGGTGAGCTGGGGATACCACGAAGGTTTCTTTGGGAAGTTGACCAGGGCGGAATTGGACACGGTCAGTAGTCGTCGGCCGGTCCTCGTTTGGGGGCGTTCGTGCCATGAACTTTTCCTGAATTCTGCGGCGATGCAGTCCGGCGGAGTGACTCGTGAATTGGTCGCAGGCTGGACGCCATCGGAACAGAGCCAAGCCGATTTCGAGACGGGCCATTTCTGGGAACAGGGAATGTTCGCCGTCGGCCGCAAAGTCGGTTCGATGATCGCCAGTTCGGAGCGGTTGCAGAGAGGTTTGAACCTGACTCGCGACTACATGCACTCCAAAGGAATCACCTACGGCAATGAGCCGGGAGGCATCCTGATCAAGCCGCTGCAGGATGCAGTCAATAATGTATTCGGCCAGCCGACCATGCCCTTTCGCTGGTCCTACACGGTCGACGGCAAGTCGATCTGCGACCAGTACAAAGACGACAGGCAGGTGATCGCTGAATCAGAGAAACTTAGCACCTGGTACAGCGGAATGACAAGTCAATCACAGAAGATGGTTAAGCTGTTTGCCGACGGCGCGATCTTCTCTCAATTGATGCAGGTTCGGGAGCCCTACTTGGATGGTCACCAAGGGGCGTGGATGACCGATCTTGACGTATTTGAGCGAGCCTTTCGCATCTACTGGGACGCGGGCTATCAGATACACATTCACGTCAACGGTGACGCAGGTTTAGATCGGGTTCTTCACGCGCTGGAGAAGAACATTCGTCGCAACCCTCGTTATGATCATCGCACGACGATTGTGCATTTTGCCGTTAGTGCCAAGGATCAGGTGGCACGCATCAAGCAGCTCGGATGCTTGGTCAGCAGCAATCCTTACTACGTGACATCTTTGGCAGATCAATACAGCAAAGTCGGTCTGGGACCGCAGCGAGCCGACGAAATGGTTCGAATGGGAGACGTCGAACGTTCGGAGATCTCCTACTCGTTCCACTCCGATATGCCGATGGCTCCCGCCGATCCATTGTTCCTGATGTGGTGCGGCGTGAACCGGATCACCACCTCGGGCCGTGTCGCTGGTGGGGATCAGCGGGTAAGCCGGGAGGGGGCTTTGAAAGCGGTAACGATTGAAGCCGCTTACGCCCTCAAAATGGAGCGGGAACTCGGCAGCATCGTATCGGGCAAGCTCGCCAACATGACGATTCTGACCGACAACCCGCTGACCTGCGATCCGATGAAGATCCGAGACATCGGTGTTTGGGGAACTGTGCATGAGGGGCGAATTCTGCCGGTCCCCAAAGCTGGCTCGGTCCTGGCAGTAGGAATGGGAGGCGTCGAAAAGGATTCTGATCTTGCAAGGATTCGAGCCATGAATGCAGCGCAACTTGCTGCGATCGATCAGAAGGCTGGCCGACTCGAATTCTTTCTCAGCCCATCGCGTCCAGGCACGACGAAGCCAACTGACGCAGATCGCATCTGCACCTGTGGCAGCCCATTGGTTCATGTGCTCTTCTCCACTTTGGTGCCGTAAAAGGTGTCAGGACTCTTTTCCATGAAAAGAGTCCTGACACCTTTTACGGCTTGGAAAACCTCCTAGGAAGAACACCATGAGAGCGAAAAGACTCACTCTGCTCACCGCAGTTTCTTTTGCGATGGGCCTCTCGGCTTGCGCAGTAGAGCCAAAGCCACTGAAGGTTTTTATCCTGGCTGGCCAGTCCAACATGGAGGGGCATGCGGAGATTCGGACGTTCGACTACATCGGCAGGGATCCGCAGACAGCACCCATCCTCAAGGAGATGCGGAATCCCGATGGAACTCCTCGGGTATGTGACAAAGTATGGATGTCCTATTTAACCGGTCCTTATGATGGCAGCGCCAATGGAGAGGGGCTGGGCAGGTTGACCGCTGGATTTGGGGCACGCGGGGATCAACCGACGAAGATGGGGGGCAAGATCGGTCCCGAGTTCACCTTCGGAATCTACATGGAGAAAGCGCTTAAGCAGCCCATCCTGATTATCAAGTGCGCCTGGGGCGGTAGGTCACTCAACACCGAATTCCGTCCGCCGAGCGCGGGGCCATACAGGCTCCCCAAAGCCACCCAGGAACTGTGGGACAGACATCCCCAGGGCGCTCACGGAATTCCCAAGGAGGAAGACCGAAAGAAATGGCAGGATGACAAGGACGCCGCGACGGGTGTGTTCTACCGAATGATGGTCGATCATGTGAAGAAGGTGTTGGCAGACCCCAAGAGGGTTTGTCCGGATTACGACGAGAAGGCTGGTTTCGAGCTGTCAGGCTTTGTATGGCTGCAGGGTTTCAACGACCTAGTGGATGGAACTACTTATCCAGGCCCCGATCAGCCTGGAAAGTACGATCTTTACTCCGATCTGCTGGCGAAATTCATACGAGATGTGCGTAAAGATCTTTCGGCTCCCGAGATGCCATTTGTGATCGGCGTGCTGGGAGTCGACGGTCGGAAACATGTGGATTTCCGTAGGGCCATGGCAGCTCCAGCCGATATGCCCGAGTTCAAGGGTAATGTGATTGCTGTCGATACCGCTCCATTCTGGGACGATGACATCGCCACCGCACAACCGAAGCAGAGCGAGTATGAGAACATCGTCAGTACAGCGCATGCTTTGGAAGAGGATGGCTCTTTCGACACGGATTGGAGATGGGAGAATTACTGGCAACCAATTGGCAGGCCGGTGCCAGAAGAGCGGACCTGGCGTTTCATGTCGATCGATCCTACGGAGACGAAGGACAAGCTTGAAAAGTATGACAATAGGCGATTCCGCGATATCTCGTTGCCAGCCGGGATGGAGAACTGGTATCTGCCGGACTTTGATGACAGTCAATGGATGAGGGGCAAGGCTCCCATCGGTAAGGGAGTCTGGAAGCACAGCGGAATCACTTTGGACACCTCGCCTTCGCCATGGGGTGATGGTGAATTTCTGCTGATGCGCACGGCGTTTGAGATCGACGAACTCGACTTCGAATCGTATCGCATCGCGATCTTAGCAAGGCAAGGATTCCACGTTTATCTGAACGGCCACAAGATTCACACCTACATCTGGTGGGCGGACAATCCGCGCTACCGTTCCATCGTTCTCGGGAAGGAAGAGATCCAATATTTGAAGAAGGGGAAGAACGTACTGGCCGTCTATGCGAACGACCAATACGACCTCAACTCCTCGGATCATTACGGTGCGATCGATGCGAGGATTGAGGGGATTACCAAAGTCGACCAGCAGAAACTGGACCTCGCCTTGGAGGAAATCCTTTCGCTCGAGGACAGAGAGGTCCTCAAGGGTGCTTCGAATGGCGGATACCACTATTGGGGAAGCGCGAAGATCTTCGCCCAGATGGGTAAGGCGTTCGCTGAGGCCTTACTGAGATAGCTCTGCCGTAGTTGCGGCAATCCTCTGGATCGTCCATCAAGCGATCTGCCGATCTTCATCAGCCAATGCGAAGCTCCGCTATCATCTTTTCGATGATTGCATTGGTTGCCAGGCCTGTGCTGGGATTGGTGACCTTCATCACGCTGGCCCCTGATGCTTCACCGATTGAATTCGTCGGGGCCCAAGCTGATGCCGCCGGCGAACTTGTTTTTTCATTCTGTTTATTGCTGCCTGAGTCGCTAACTGACTCCGGTAGGATCCCGTCGGCGTAACCACGCGGTCGGCGTATCTTTCGTATCACTTGGCTTTGCAAAGTTCACTAGCCTCCGCATTGAGCATTTCGTTCAAGGTGTCCTCCGCCGTGGATCGCACCAATTCGCTCAGACGCCTTCGCAAAGCGTCAGCATTGATTTTTGTCGCATCCCGTATCTCTTCCCTGACCCATTCTTGTGGTAAGTTTTTCGGACAATCCTTGGTTTCGGGCTGGTTGGAAATTGCAATGACTTCCGTACCAAAGCCAAGGCTGGCTTTCAAGTGATCGCAACACTCTGGACGTTATTGCAACTCATTCAAGACGTCGAAACGGGAGCTGAAATGATGAGCGAGTTGACGCATAAGATTCCAGCTCACCAGGTCCCATCGGGACGCGATTCTGAAGCATGGCTGCGTCTGCGGGCGCCTGGAGACCTCTTTGCGTCGCTGGCCCCGAGGAGAAGTGATCCGACGTGTGGGAATGACCGAGACCGAGTTGCACCTGCTGACCGGTGACCTAATGTACGCGCTCAACCACGAGCAAACAGGCAGGGACTCCCGAACGGTGCTGGAACTTCTCGAGCACCTGGAAAAAGCCCAGCTCACCTACGACGGTGACTTGGACATTCTGTGGTGAAAGACATGCGTAGTAACTAAGGTGTTTTTCGACTTTAGGAGAATATGATTCCGCGAAATCAGAGGTTCAGGTCGGGCTTGGAACCATGAGAAAGTTTCCAAGTGAAGGGAGATGGGGTGCGGAAGGCATTGCCGATGGCGAACGGCAACTCTAGTTTTCGGGTTGAGCTCTATATTTCTATCGTTCCACCTGCATCGCTGCACTTTGGAAGCCGGGGAGTGGCCCTGGCTATAGCAGAAAACCAAAAAGAACTGGACAGCTCGAGGGCTGTCCAGTTCGATGATCTTGCGTCGGGAACCTGATATCGATTAGGCGATCAGTCTTCCGAAGGTGGCTGGTACGACTGGCCCTCGTCGTCGGTGGGGGCAGTGGCGCCAGGAGGGGCTGTATTGAGCAATGGATAGTTGGTTTCCATTGCTTCGGCACCTCGCGTCAGGAGGTCTTCCAGAGCCTCCTTGCGGTAGGTGACCTCCGAATCCTGGAAGGATCGGAAACCAGTTCCCGCAGGAATCAGGTGACCTAGGATCACGTTCTCCTTGAGCCCGACCAGTCGGTCGACCTTGCCGGCTAAAGCGGCTTCGGTGAGTACCTTGGTGGTTTCCTGGAAGGAGGCCGCGGAGATGAAGCTATTGCTTTGTACCGAAGCCTTGGTGATCCCCAGCAGTTGAGGACTGGCCGCAGCCGACTTGGGTTTCTTCCCCTTGGCCGGTTTGCCACCGAGTCCTTCGATCGCGGCATTCGCCTGTTCAACTGCTTCTTTAGGCTGCACGCTCGCGACGGGGAACTGGCTGTCACCTGGATCGGAGATCTTAAGACTCTTGGCCAATTCGTCGTTATGACGCTGAAACTCGAATCGATCCATCACGAGGCCTTCGAGCAGATTGGTGTCGCCAGACTTCTCGATCTTCACCTTACGAAGCATGCGGGCGATGATCACTTCCACATGCTTGTCGTTGATATCGACGCGCTGGGAGCGATAGACCTGCTGGACTTCGTGAAGCAGATACTGTTGAACCGCTTCTTCGCCGCTGACGCGGAGAATATCATGCGGCACCAGTGGACCGAAAACGAGCGCCTGGCCGGCCTTGACGGTGTCGCCAGAGTGGACCATGAAGCGTTTGCCTAGCGGAATCAGGTGCTCCCGCACCTCCCCGCTTTCGCTTCTTACTTCGATGGCTCGCTTGCCGCGACGACGCTCCTTAACGATCTCCACCACGCCATCGATTTCGGCGATGATCGCGGGGTCTTTCGGCTTGCGGGCTTCGAAGATTTCCGTGATGCGTGGCAGACCCCCGGTGATGTCGCTGACGCCGGTCGCTTCACGGGGCATTTCCGCAAGTTCGGCACCGGCCGTGACTTTCTTCCCTTCCGAGATGGTGATCACTGCTCTCTCAGGGAGATAATAGACGTCCAGCGGTTTGCCTTCTTTGTCTTCGATGACGATCTGAGGGTGCTTGTCGCCGCGGTGATCCATGATCTTTCCGCGTACGTTGCCGCTTGGATCCTTCTCCAAACGCATCGTTTCCCCTTCGATCACATCTTCGTAGCGCACTTTACCGCTGACTTCCGCCAGAATCGGAATCTTGTGCGGGTTCCATTCGCAGAGCACCTGACCGGGAGTGACTTCCTGGTTTTCCTGAACCAGCAGTCGGGCTCCGGTAGGTACTTCGAATTTCTCGATCTCACGGCCTCTGGCATCGACGATGGAGATCTCTCCGTTTCGAGTCAGAACGATGTCAACCCCTTCTTCGGATCGCACCACCCGCAGACGGGTGAAGCGGACCAGACCGCCCTTCTTCGACTTGATATCGCTTTCTTCGACGCTGGTACCGGCTGTCCCACCGATGTGGAACGTACGCATCGTCAACTGGGTACCTGGTTCTCCGATGCTCTGAGCGGCGATGATTCCGACAGCCATCCCTTCCTCGACAAGGGCACCTGTGCTCATATCCATGCCGTAGCAAAGCCTGCATACTCCCAGCGGTGCATCGCAGGTCATGGGGGAGCGAACCTGGATTTTTTCCAATCCAAGTTCTTCGATCTTCCGAGCGGAGGCAGGGGTGATCATCTCGTTTTCTTTAACGATCACTTCCTCGGTCACCAGATTGACGATGTTCTGGCGGCTGACGCGTCCATTGATCGCATCGGCTAGGCGCACTTCCACCTTCTCGCCACGGTAGATGACCCCCTTGGTGATCCCTCGGTTGGTCTTGCAGTCGTGCATGGTGACAACGACATTCTGGGCGACGTCGGCCAGTTTGCGAGTCAAGTAGCCGGAGTCGGCGGTCTTCAGCGCCGTATCGGCCAGACCCTTGCGAGCACCGTGGGTGGAGCTGAAATACTCGAGCACCGAGAGGCCTTCACGGAAGTTTGCCTTGATCGGCGATTCGATGATTTCCCCAGTTGGCTTGGCCATCAGACCACGCATCCCGGCAAGCTGTCGAATCTGTTCGATCCCCCCTCGAGCACCGGAGGAGGCCATAAGGAACACAGGATTGACGTACCAGGTACCTCGGTGCTCGTCATGCTCCATCGCTTGGAGCATGTCCTTGGTGATCAGTTCGCGGGCGTGGGTCCAGGTATCGAGCACCTGGTTGTAGCGTTCTTCGGGGGTGATGAGTCCCTTGTTGTAATTCTTTTGGAAGTTCATCACCTTCTTTTCTGCGTCGGCCAGAATCTTGTGCTTGGAATCGGGCGTGACCAGGTCGTCGGTCCCGAAGGACAGACCGCTGCGTGTCGATTCCCGGAAGCCAAGTTGATTCATGTCGTCCAGCAGTTTGATCGTCGCGCGGCGTCCCAGTTTCTGATAGCAGTCGCTGATCACGCGGGCTAGGTCGCTTCCCTTGAGCGACAGATTGTAGAAGTCCATCCCCTGCGGCAGGATCGAGTTGAACAGGATTCGACCGTAGGTGGTTTCGACGATTGCACCAGGCTGAGCCTTCCCGTCATCGGTGCGAAGTTTCCGATTGGCGGGCAGACGCACTTTGATGCGGGCATGCAGATCGATCACTTTCTGCGCGAAGGCGAAATCCGCCTCGTCGGTGCTGGAAAAGACCATTCCCTGACCCTTCCGGTCGGGCTTTTCCAGAGTGATGTAATTGCAACCCATCACCGTGTCCTGCGATGGGCTCATGATCGGCTTGCCGTTGGACGGTGCAAAGATGTTGTGAGTGCTCATCATCAGCGTGTGAGCCTCCACCTGCGCCTCGATCGACAGCGGCAGGTGGACTGCCATCTGGTCGCCGTCGAAGTCGGCGTTGAAGCCTCGGCACACCAGCGGATGGAGGTGGATGGCGTTGCCTTCGACCAGAATTGGTTCGAATGCCTGAATCCCCATTCGGTGCAGGGTAGGGGCTCGGTTCAGCAACACCGGGTGGTTCTTGATCACCTGCTCGAGGATATCCCAGACCTCTTCGTCCTTCCGCTCCAGCATCTTCTTGGCCGATTTGATCGTATCGGCATGCTTGAGTTCCTTCAGGCGACGGATGATGAATGGCTGATAGAGTTCCAGAGCGATCTTCTTGGGAAGACCGCACTGGTGCAGACGCAATCGGGGTCCAACAACGATCACGCTGCGGGCGGAGTAGTCGACGCGCTTGCCGAGTAGGTTTTCGCGGAAACGCCCCTGCTTTCCCTTGATCATGTCGGTCAGCGACTTGAGGGGGCGGTTGCTGCTGCCCAGGACCGGTCGCTTGCAGCGGTTGTTGTCGAACAGGGCATCCACCGACTGCTGAAGCATTCGCTTTTCGTTGCGGATGATGACTTCAGGAGCGTTCAAATCGACCAGCTTGCGAAGCCGGTTGTTGCGATTGATGATGCGGCGGTAAAGATCATTGAGGTCGCTGGTCGCAAAGTTGCCCGAGTCGAGGAGCACCAGGGGGCGCAGGTCGGGAGGAATCACTGGAATCACATCGAGCACCATCCACTCGGGGCGATTGTCGCTATCCCGAATCGACTCGACCAGCTTTAGGCGATTGATCAGATCCTTTTTGCGCTGTTTGCTGGTGCATGTATCCATCTCCTTGCGCAAATCTTCGGAAAGCTGCACCAGGTTCAGATTCATCAGCAGCTTGCGAATCGCTTCGGCCCCCATTTCCGCCTGGAATCGGTCCCCATAAAGCGTTCGTTTTTCTCGATATTCTTCCTCGGTCAGCAGTTGCTGCACCTCCAGGTCGGTATCCCCCTTGTCGATGACGACGTAGTCCTGGAAGTAGATCACCTTTTCTAGGCTGGAAGTCTTCATCTCGAGCAGATTTCCCAGCCGGCTGGGCATCGCCTTGAAGAACCAGATGTGGACCACTGGAGCCGCCAGCTCGATATGCCCCATGCGCTTGCGGCGCACGCGGCTGTGGGTGACTTTGACGCCGCAACGATCGCAGATCATCCCCTTGTACTTCATGCCGCGGTACTTGCCGCAGGCGCACTCCCAATCCTTTTCTGGTCCGAAAATCCTTTCGCAGAACAGACCATCCTTCTCGGGACGGTAGGTACGGTAGTTAATGGTTTCCGGTTTCTTCACTTCACCGAAAGACCAGCTGCGGATGTCCTGCGGACGTGCAAGGCTGATTTTGACCGAGGTATAGTCGTTGACGCGATCGTAGGTGGTTTCACCGTTGGCCATGGATCGTTTCCTCCCTTAGGCGGTAAGGTCCTTTGGTCTGGACTCGGGTTGGATCTGTTTTGGTTGCGTTTTTCAGTGAGGCTTCCTGCCGGCTAGGGACGGAAGCAGTTTGGGGTGCGGATACCGCATGATGCCTTTTGGCACCCGCACCCGTTGGCAGGAACTCCTTCGCGGGCAGTGTTGCTGCGCGAAGGATGGCGATCTTTACAGCCGTCGTTTCTCCAATCGCATGTTGAGCGCCAACCCACGGATTTCGTTGGTGAGCACATCGAAGCTGGCAGGTGTTCCTGCTTCCAGGGTGTTCTCCCCCTTGACCATCGATTCGTAAATCTTGGTCCGCCCTTCGACGTCATCGCTCTTGACGGTCAGCAATTCCTGGAGAATGTAGGCCGCACCATATGCTTCCAGTGCCCAGACTTCCATTTCCCCGAACCTCTGTCCACCGAAGCGAGCTTTGCCACCCAGAGGTTGCTGCGTGATCAAGCTGTAAGGGCCGGTGCTTCTTGCATGGACCTTGTCATCGACCAGGTGATGCAGCTTGAGCATGTAGATGTATCCGACCGTCGTTTCCTGCTCCATCGGTTCGCCAGTCCGTCCGTCGTACAGCCGGATCTTGCCGTGTGCTGGAAGGCCCGCTTCCGCCAAGCATGCGTTGATATCTTCTTCGGTTGCCCCTTCGAAGACCGGAGTGATCGCCTGGAATCCAAGGTGGGCTCCCGCCCATCCCAGGTGGGTTTCCAAAATCTGTCCAACGTTCATACGGCTGGGAACGCCCAAAGGATTCAGAAGGATCTGAAGCGGTGTACCGTCGGGAAGAAATGGCATGTCCTCCACTGGCAACACCTTGGAGATCACCCCCTTGTTGCCGTGCCGACCTGCCATCTTGTCACCGACGCTGATGACTCGCTTGGTGGCGATGTAGACCTTCACCATCTGAAGCACACCGGTTCGCAGTTCGTCACCGCGTTTCATGCTGTTGAGCTGACGATCCCGTCGGTCCAGAGCTTCCTCCACGGGGGGCCAAAACTGTTTGTAGGCTTTCTTGACTTCGGCATGGTATCCGGTGTCGAGCCGATTGAGCTGCCGGGAGAGATTGAAGGCCTGGGCTTTCTCGGCGAGATACTTGGCGTCTTGACCTGCAAGAATGGGTGCTCCTTCTTCGTCGAAGACCTTGCTGGCCGACACTCGCTCCATCTCCTCCACGAGTGCCGCAAAAGCGGCCGCAACTTCCTTGTTCCCCTCCGTCTCGACTCGCTTGAGCTCCTTCTCGAATGCCTTTCGCTCCTCTTCTGAAAGACTCATCCTCCTCGAGAATCGCTGGGTATCGATGACGATCCCTTCGACCCCAGAGCTGACCTCCAGGGAGTCGTTCTTCACATCCTCTCCCGCTCGACCAAAAATGGCGTGAAGCAGCTTCTCTTCCGGCGTCAGCTCCGTCTTGCTTTTCGGAGATACCTTCCCGACCAGAATGTCGCCGGGACGGACATAGGTGCCGACCTGAACAATCCCATTTTCGTCCAGGTTCCGCAATTGCTTGTCGCTGACGTTGGGGATATCCCGAGTGAACTCTTCGCGGCCCAGTTTGGTTTCGCGGATCTCCACATCGAATTCCTCGATGTGGATCGACGTGTAGACGTCGTTGCGGACAAGTTCTTCGGAGATGATGATGGCATCTTCGAAATTGTATCCATCGAACGACATGAAGCCGACCAGCACATTGCGTCCAAGTGCCAGTTCGCCAAGATGCGTCGCCGCGCCATCGGCGATCACCTGGCCCTTTTCGACCTTATCTCCCAGTCCAATAATCGGCTTTTGGTTCAGGCAGGTCCGTTCGTTCAGACCTTGGTACTTCTTCAGGTGGTAGATGTCGGGGCCGATTTCGATGCGAGTCGAATCGACGAAAGTTATTTTGCCTGCACGGCGGGCCCGTACAACCATGGCGCTGTTGACGGCCACCTCACGCTCCATACCCGTTCCGACGATCGGCGGTTCAGCCACCAACAATGGGACAGCCTGCCGCTGCATGTTGCTGCCCATCAAGGCTCGGTTCGCGTCGTCATGCTCCAGGAACGGAATCAAACCAGCTGACACTCCGATCATCTGGCTTGGGGCGATGTCCATGTACTGGACCTGCGTTGGTTGAACGATTTGGAAGTCGCTGCGGTAGCGCGCGATCAGGTCCGGACCTGCCACCAAAGCACCATCTTCCGTTTTAACGTCGGCTGGAGCGATGAAGGCATTGGCCTCCTCGTCGGCTCGCAACCATTTGACTTCGTCGGTCACCACGCCATCCTGCACAACTCGGTAAGGAGTCACCAGAAAACCGTATTCGTCGACTCCCGCATAAATCGCTAAGGAGCTGATCAAGCCGATGTTGGTACCTTCTGGGGTTTCGATCGGGCAGATTCGTCCATAGTGCGAAATATGGACGTCTCGCACCTCAAAGCCAGCTCGCTTCCGATTGAGCCCTCCTGGTCCTAGGGCGGACAACCGACGTTCGTGCGTCAGTTGCGAGAGGGGATTGGTCTGGTCGACCACCTGCGATAACTCGCCTCGACCAAAGAAATACTCGATCGCCGCACTGACGCTCTTCGGGTTGACCAACGACCGTGGGGTCATCTGGTCGACTTCCTTCAAACTCATTCGCTCCTGCACCGTTCGACGCAGTTTCAGGAAGCCCTTGCGAAGTTCCTCGCAAGCCAGCTCGTCAATCGTGCGAAGACGGCGATTGCCCAAATGGTCGATGTCGTCATACTGCGCCGAATCATCCCCTTCATTGAGTGCAATCAGGTATTTGATCGCTGCAATGAGGTCTTCCGCCCGAAGCGCCATTTCATTGTCGGGAACTTCCAGCCCCAATTTGCGATTGATCCGGAACCGGCCAACGCGTCCCAGGCGATAGCGATTGGCGTCGAAAAATTTCTCGTGGAAAAGCGTTCGCGCTTTCTCCAGCTGTGGAGGGTTGCCTGGACGCAATCGCTGATAGATTCTTAGCAGGGCTTCTTCGTGGCTGCTGGTGTTGTCTTCGGCCAGCGAGTTGAGGATGAACTGGACGCGCGGAGCGTCCATCACCAAGACACTCTTAACTCCTGAAGAGCAGATCACTTCACCGATTTCATGTGTGATCTTTTGCCCCGACTCGACAATGATCTCCCCTGCCCGTTCGGTCCCCGACGGGTAGACAACATCATCTGCCGCAATGCGGCCTTCGATCTTCGGGAGGCTGCGACCATCCGAGATCTTCTCAGCCTTGGTGGTGTAGAAGGCCTTCAGAATCTGCGTGTTGGTGCTCAGCTCCGAGCTCATCGCCCGCAGCAGCGTCACAACTGAGAACTTGCCGCTCTGGTCGATACGTACCGAGAGACTGTCTTTCTTGGTGACATTGATTTCCACCCAGCTTCCACGTTCCGGAATCACCCGACAGCTAGGCACACTTCGCTCCGATGGCCCCTCGCTCTCCTGAACGAAATCGACCCCTGGCGAACGGTGCAACTGGCTGACCACGACGCGCTCTGCCCCATTGATGATGAACTCGCCACCGCCCATCATCACCGGGATGTCGCCCAAATAGACCTCCTCCTCCAGCGGTTGCTCGCGATTGAGTCGCAGCGTGACCTTCAGCGGCTTGCCGTAGGTCAGTCGCAGTTGACGGCATTCTTCTGGAGTATACCGGGGCTTGCCCAGTTCGTACTTCAGATACTCAAGCGACACGCTCTTGTCATAGCTTTCGATCGGGAAGATTTCCCGAAAAACCGATTCCAGCCCCTGATCCTTCCGTTTATCGGAGGAGAGGTCTTCCTGCAGGAAGGCCGCATAGGATGCGGTTTGCAGGGTGGTCAGGTTAGGAATTGGAAAAGGTTCCTGAGCCTTACCAAAACGACGAACGGTTGTGGGTTGCAGGCGACGCTTAGTAGGGGTAGCCATGGGCGAGGGTTGCTCCTTACCGCGACGTGGAAAACGATTGCCGGACGCTCCGACAAACCGACCTGGACACCGCTGCCGCAGAGTATCCAAAAAGAAAATCACCCCAGGTCTTGGGGCGAAGCGCGCAAACTCGAGAGGAACGATTCATGCGGCGCGCACTACACAGGTAGAAGGGTAGAATCGAAACGGATGGACCAGTTTCGGTACCGTAGTTTAACCAAACGGGACAAACTGGCCAACCCATCCGACCATCCAAATCACCAAAAATTCCACTGCCGCAAACCCGAACCCCAGTTTGACCAATCCACCCTGGGGAAGTCATCGATGTCGAGACCCCCCCAGGGCTTGGTATCCCTAGGATTCAAGAGCATGCTATCGTGTGGATCTTGCTCAAAACGGGACGAAAGTAGTTCGGACGAGCCTATTACTTCAGCTCGACAGTACCACCCGCCTCGGTGATTTCCTTCTTGATCTTTTCGGCGTCTTCCTTCGAGACCCCTTCCTTGATCGTCGCAGGAGCCGATTCGACCAACTTCTTGGCCTCCATCAGCTGTGCACCGGTCAGGTTCTTGACGACCTTGATGACTTCCATCTTCTTGTCGCCAAAGGAGGTCAGGACCACCTTGAATTCCGTCTGCTCGGGAGCAGCGGCGGCAGCACCGCCACCGTCGCCCGAGGGAGCCATCATCATGACACCGCCACCGGAGGCAGCTTCGATGCCATGGACTTCCTTCAAGTAGTCGCTCAGTTCCTTGGCCTGCTTGAGCGTCAGGCCAACGATCTTCTCTCCCAGATTCTTGATATCTTCCGCGAAGGCGGTCGCTGCTTCGGACATAATCCCCTCACCTCTCCGACAAAAAAGGATACTGACTTACCGCCGGCGAGTAACGAACCGGCCAACCCTGACAACCCACCAAGGCTCATCTACGCCCACCCAACCCAAAAGCCAGGGGCCGCAACTTCGCCTCGCCGTAATTTCCTCAAGAACCAGCTTCCTGGTTCTCAACCATCTTCTTGACCTGTCCCGCGATCTTCCTGGCAGGACCAACCAATTGACCCGACAAGGTGGCACCCGGACCGAGGATCTGGCCGACAAGCAGCGAGATCTGTTCCTGGCGACTTGGCCACTTGCTGACTTCTTTCACCTGAACCGCGTTCAGCGGTTCGCCATCCATCACTCCACCCTTCAGTTCGAACTTGGGATATTCTGGTTTCCCGTCGAATTGAACGATCGTCTTGCATAGGGAAACGAAGTCTTCGCCACCCCAGACAACTGCCACGCTACCGGGGGTTGATCCAAAGGCTTTGTTGATGTTGGAATCACGGGTCGCACGAGCGGCCAAGCTTTGCTTGACCACCATCATCTGCAATCCTTTTTCCCTCATCGCCTTGCGGATGTTGAACGTCGACAACGAGTTCATGCCGACGACGTTGGCAACCACTGCATCCTGAACGCCAGCCAATTTCTTCTGGATATCCCTGGTGACCAGGTTCTTAACAAACTTGCTCATGATTCACTATGTCTCCAGCCGCTACTTCCGTCGTTTCGTCCTGCCACCGCCGCTTCGACTCACCCAATGACCCGTACGCTAGGCGTCATCGTAGCGCAAATAGCAATTGACTTGACGTACGTGCCACGCACCGCCTGCGGCTTGAGCGACTGCACGAACTGCACGAAGGTATTGATGTTGTCCACCAGCTTATCGGCGTCAAAGCTGAGTTTACCGACGACTGCATGGAGGTTTCCCCCCTTGTCGTTCCGGAACTCGACCTTACCCGCCTTGTATTCTCGAACGACTCGATCGACATCGGCTGTCACCGTACCGGCACGTGGAGACGGCATGAGTCCGCGTGGACCGAGGACCTTACCGAGTGGACCGACCATGCCCATCATGTCCGGCGTAGCTATACAGACATCGAAGTCAGTCCAGCCCTCGCGAATCCGCTTGGCCAGGTCGTCGGCACCCACCGCATCGGCTCCTGCCGCTTCGGCCGCCTTCGCCAAATCTCCCTTGGCAAAGACGACAACACGCTGCACCTTGCCTATGCCGTGGGGCAGAACCACACTGCCTCGCACCAGCTGGTCCGCCTGCGCCGGATCGATCCCTAGATTCATATGAATCTCAACCGCCTGATCGAACTTGCGAGCCTTGAAACCTTTCAGGACTTCGACGGCCTGAGCCAGCGGAAGTGGCGTCTTGCCCGGCGCCTTGGTTGCCATCGCCTGCATTGCCTTAGTCGCTTTCACCATTGACTAACCCTCCACCTCAATGCCCATGCTGCGAGCCGTTCCTTCGATCATGCTTCGAGCATGCTCCAGGTCACGGGCGTTCAGGTCGGCCATCTTCTTGTTGCAGATTTCATCGATTTGGGCACGCGTTACTTTCCCAACCTTGGTCTTGTTGGGAACACCCGAACCCTTGGCGATCCCCGCTGCCATTTTGAGCATGGAGGCTGCCGGCGGACTCTTGGTGATGAACTCAAAAGTGCGGTCAGAATAAACCGTCACCACGACCGGAATCGGGGTTCCTTTGAACTCCTTCGTGCGGTCGTTGAACTGAGAAACAAACTGCCCGAGGTTGACCCCGTACTTTCCAAGCGACGTTCCGACAGGAGGTGCCGGCGTCGCCGACCCTCCCGGTACCTGGAATTTCGCTTGCCCAACTACTTGCTTGGCCATCTTCCCATCCTGGTCGCTCTGAAAGCGACTTATCTAACTGCGTTGCTCCAACACTCGTTTTTCATTCAGACGACCGACCTGCCAGCATCGATCGCGCTACACCGCCTCCACCTGCCAATGATTGAGTTCCACTGGTGTGCTTCGGCCAAAAATACTGATGATCACAGTTACTTGACCGTTGGCCTCGTCGACCTTATCGACTTCTCCTTCGAGGTTTTGGAAGTAACCTTCCTTGACCCGAACACGGTCACCATGCTTGAAGGGAATCGCCGTCTTGAGGACAGGTTCATCGTCTTCGCTTGGGCGAACCAACTTCAAAATCCGATCGACATCGGAATCTTCCATCGGCGTCGGCTTGCCCGCTGAGCCGGTGAAGTCACCGACCCCTGGTGTCTCACGTACCAGGAACCAGGAGTCGTCGGTCAACGCTACCTGGGCCATTAGGTATCCAGGATAAAGCTTTCGCTTGACCACTTTCCTTTTGCCCGAACGAGTGAATTCCACGACGTCTTCGGTCGGAATCAGGATCTCGCCAAAATGCGACTTGATTGGAGAGAGCGCGATGCGCTTCTGGAGTGCTTCCCGAATCGAGTCTTCTCGATTGAAAGCAACTTTGAGGATGTACCACCGCAATGGAGGTGCCTCATCGGCAGATTCCTGCGGTTTTGTTTTTTTCGCCACTTGATGCACCTTTTGCCGGTCCTGCGATCCAGCGGTACCTGCTCGGCCCACCTGATCTCCCGGCAAGCTGTTTCGCTACCCTCACACGCCATGCACTTGGATTCGACACCAAGCCAGCTCGGCCGCTTTACCGGATCGCGAAACCGCCTATGAAATCCCCAAAGATGAAAAAATCGCCTGCCACAGCATGTCGTAAAAAAACAACAACAGTGCCAGGAAGAAGATAGTGAATATAACTACCATGCTCGCCCTGACAAGCTCACTTCGGCTCGGCCAAGTCACTTTATTCAATTCTGCTTCAACCGAAATTAGAAAATCAGCAAATCGAGGCCAGTTGACCATTCGATAGCCAAACCACAACCCTGCCGCCAGGGCCAGGAACGGGAAACCGTATCGAAGCACGTCTCCCGAGGTACCGGCCAAACCCCACTGCCGGAATTGAAATTCCTTGAAGAATCCCTCGTAAAGCCGCCAGGAACCCAAAAGAGCGATCGTCCAGATCGCCAAACAGGTGATCTGTCGGACCAGTTTGCCTTGGGATGCCTTGTAGACTTCCGTTGCGAACAATTCGCTCCAGAAGCTACGATCCCCTACTGCTTCTTCGTTCGCCATGCTCCCAGTGCTCCAACTTCCGCAGCCTCGAATCTGCTCCAAGGATCCTCCCCTCGGAGCCATTTCCAGGCCGACATCCCTTCCAACCGGGAATCGACTTCAAGCAGGGGCGGCAGGAATCGAACCCGCAACCCCCGGTTTTGGAAACCGGTGCTCTGCCAATTGAGCTACACCCCTGTCGAGGATCGAGGCGCGTTGCACCAGGTTCCCCGCAAATGGAATTCGGGTAGCCGAATCCGACCACCCGAATCCCTATATCTTTGGCGACCCTTGCGGATCCCAATCTGTCATCAGTCGACAATCTTGGTTACAACGCCCGATCCTACCGTCTTGCCACCTTCTCGGATTGCAAATCGAACGCCGTCATCCAGAGCGATAGGCTTCTGCAGTTCTACCGTCAACTTGACGTTGTCGCCAGGCATGCACATTTCCGCATCGACCAGGTTGGCTGTCCCTGTGACGTCGGTGGTTCGGAAGTAGAACTGAGGACGGTATCCACTGAAGAATGGAGTGTGGCGTCCACCTTCATCTTTGCTCAAGCAGTAGACTTCTGCTTCAAACTTCTTGTGCGGGGTGATCGAGCCTGGCTTGGCAAGCACCTGACCGCGTTCGATGTCTTCACGCTTCACACCACGAAGTAGGCACCCGACGTTGTCCCCGGCGTGACCTTCCTTCATTTCCTTGCGGAACATTTCGACGCCCGTGACGATCGTCTTCTTCTTTTCTTCTTGAAGACCGATGATCTCCACTTCCTCACCGACCTTCACGACGCCACGCTCGATACGACCGGTGGCCACCGTTCCTCGACCTTCAATCGAGAAAACGTCTTCGACCGCCATCAGGAATGGCTTGTCCTGCTCGCGAGCCGGTTGGGGGATATAGGCGTCGATAGCGTCAAGCAGGTCGCTGATGCACTTGCTCTTCACTGGGTCGGCTGGGTTCTGGTAGGCCGCCACCGCACTGCCTCGGATGATCGGGATTTCGTCGCCCGGGAAATCGTACTTGCTGAGCAGTTCACGAATTTCCAGTTCGACCAGTTCCAGCAGTTCCTCGTCGTCCACCAAGTCGACTTTGTTGAGGAAAACGACGATCGCAGGCACACCCACCTGGCGAGCCAGCAGAACGTGTTCCTTGGTCTGGGGCATTGGACCGTCGGCTGCGCTGACCACCAGAATTGCCCCGTCCATCTGGGCGGCTCCGGTGATCATGTTCTTGATGAAGTCGGCGTGACCGGGGCAGTCGATGTGTGCGTAGTGTCGCTTTTCGGATTCGTACTCGACGTGCGAGACGGCGATTGTCACCGTCTTCGTTTCGTCGCGGACGGTACCGCCCTTGGCGATATCCGCGTAGGACTTCGCCTTGGCCATGTTCTTGGCTGCCTGGACAGCAAGAAGGGCACCGGTCGTGGTGGTCTTGCCGTGGTCGATGTGTCCAATCGTCCCGACGTTGCAGTGCGGTTTGGTCCGCTCAAATACCTCTTTGGCCATCGCTGAAAACACCTGCTAGAAGTTGACTTGTTGCCGTGAACCCAACGCCCACGATCCACCCAAAAAATCCGACCTTGCATCGTCTGTGCCTGACGCGATAGCGATAGCCTCTCGGCCATCCCGCTATCCCTCAGGCTCTACGGCTCCGGCAGCCCCGTCCGACGGGGCTTGAAGAGCTGCTGATGGGACTTGAACCCATGACCTCTTCCTTACCAAGGAAGTGCTCTACCAGCTGAGCTACAGCAGCCTGCCGAGAGCGGGTGAAGGGAATCGAACCCTCGTCTTCAGCTTGGAAGGCTGTGGCTCTACCATTGAGCTACACCCGCAGTCTTAGGAATCGACGGCGATTCCCCCAAACCGATTAGTATGCCAGTTGTCCCTCGGTTCGCCAATGGGGGCTATCCCGCTCTCTCCATGGGAAGTGTAGGATTCGAACCTACGTAGGCAAAGCCAACGGATTTACAGTCCGTCCCCTTTAACCACTCGGGCAACTTCCCTCGATCTCAACCTGCAGTCATCATTCATTTCCGTCGGGAAATAAACTCAGCCCGCTTCTATCTAACGCCGCAGCTGCCACAGTGAGGCCAAAAGGCTACTGGGCAGTTTCAGCGATTCTATAGAGCCAGCGAAGGGACTCGAACCCCCGACCAGCTGATTACAAATCAGCCGCTCTACCAACTGAGCTACGCTGGCAATTGGGCTACGGTGGCACGGATGCCTGTCTGGCTCATCGATCCGTCGGCGACCTCGAACCTCGGGAAAACCATCGAAAAATGGCCTTCCCACATCCAGGCTGACCGCCAAATCGACTTTCCCGCAGCACTCCCCTACTTCGACCATCCTGGCACCTTGACAAAGGTAAAGCCAGGGTGTTTCAGCAGGTTCCATCCGCAAGAATCCAAGAGTTTACCCGCCGCCCCAACCGCCGCAAGATGAATTTGATGACTTTTCGCCTTGCTTCGTTCCGCCAGCCTCGTTTTCCTGCCTGGCGATGAATTGTCGAGGTCAGACTCCTACCTTCTTGGATTCCGCCGAAAACCTGACGCTCTTCGAGCCCTCAGAACGAAAAGTCGTCGATCTCTGTCTCCTGGTAGATTGGCAGGTAGCGGTAATAGACCTGTAGGGTCATGGCGGCCATGGCGGTCACATACAATCGACCACCGACGAGATTGTCCCCCTGAGCAAAGTACCAGCTACCGCGCTGATGCCCTTCCTTCTCCTGCGTGGCGACCAGATAGTCTCGCATTTTGGGATTCCAGTTCTCCCAGAGCGGGCCTTCGATCTGAAAGAGAAGCTGAGTGGTGTAGAAATTCGAGTAGACATCGTCCTGGCTGGGGCCTTCACTCGCTACATACCTTGCCCCTGCCAGCATCCTGGGATCGGTACGCGGCCAGCCTCGGTAGAGTCGCATCAGCAGTCCCATGGCAGTGGTGCTGACCTTGGGCCTGCGGTTGCGATACCCATACTTTGCTCCATCGTCGCTGGCGACCGAATCCAGGTAGCGGTCGAAGACGCGAATGGAGTCGACCGGAACGGGCAACTTGGCCATGTGGCCACTTTTGAGCGCCATGATCTGCCAGCAACCGATCGATACATCCCCGGGCCGCTTCGGATCGTAGTCCCAGCTGCCATCGCCGTGCTGGGCGTAATGAATGTATCGTAGCGCTTCCCTGCACGCGTCTCGTAGCGACTCATCCTGAGTCATCTGATATGCCTCGCACAGCGCCAGCGAGCAGATGCCCTGTTCATACATGGCGAAATTGGAGAAATCGGGAGCGAATCGGCCTCCATGGGGAGTCTGTTTCATCCGTTGGATCAGAGCATAAAGGCCGCGGCTGACAGCTTCCTTGTAGGGCCCTTCCTGATGGGTGTATCCAGCTCCCAGGAATGTCAGCAGCGCCAATCCAGTCGCCACCGACTGGGAATTGCTGATTTGAGCCCCATGGTTGCAGCGGCCATTGCATGCATCCCCCTGAAGATCCAGTCGCCAAGTGCCATCCCTCTCCTGATGCTCCGCCATCCACAGCACGGCCGCCTCGACCGCCAGCTCGCTGGCAGCGCTCCCCCCCCTTTTTCCGGCAGCCTGGGCGCGAGCTGCAGGGAGGCGACCTTGCGTCCCCAGCGACTCGAAGAGGGTTTCTTTCGCCATCCCTGCCACGGCGACCTGCTGCATGGCGCTAGAAACCCCATCGCTGGGGTTCGCCCTCTCAGGACCGACCTCCGGCGACTGGGAGCCGTTCCATGCGGATGGCTCGATCCCGCTCTCTGCTTGGTTGAAACGTGGAGCCAACTCTAGGGCCCCTCCGACCTCTGGCTGATCCAGCTCCTCGGGGGCTTCGATCGGCTGATCGAGCTGGAACTGCCCGCTGTCGGATTGTCCGTCGACGCCCGCCAGCGTCATGCGGATTGAGTCACCTGAACCTGCAGGAAGCCGAAAGTTCCAAAGCACCAGTCCCATCAAAAGCATTAGATGCAGACAGAAACTAAGCAGAAAAGCCGGACGCTGCGAATGGCCGACCGACGTCAGCGGCGGAGGATCGCCGTGATTGCTTCGCTGGACGGTCTTCTGTGGTTGCACGACCACGCCTCCCCAGCTGCCGAACGGGAACGATCCTTCAATCTGCCATTGGCAGGTGGCCCAGCGGAGGATTCCTCCTGCGGCGGGCAAAGACGCCTGCTCTTGGCCATCCTAAAGCCACTCGAAGGAAAATCGACCTTTTCCGCCGAAAGAATCGAGAAAATCGGCATCATCCACCCTGAAAAGATCCTCCGCCAAAGCCAATGGCTTACCCGGAGCAGTTCGCCCGGCGATGAAAACAGTAGACCGCATCGGCCGATCCCGGTTTGGAGCCAGCTGCAAGCGGCTCTCTCCGTCGCCATCGACGGGAGAGCCGTCAGGCCAAGCCGGTCAGCGAACCGTCGCCACAAAAATCGGGATTCCCGAACGAGTTTTGCGGGAAACCCATCGCCTCACAGAAGCTCATCAACAGTCGGTTGTGAGGCACCTTTCCGAAATCGTGACCGACGCCGGTCTTCCAGCCCAATCCTCCGCCGACTAGAACGAACGGGATGTTGTCTCGCGTGTGCGAATTTCCTTTACCCAGTTCGTTGGTCCAGACAATGGTGGTGTGGTCCAGCATGCTGCCATCGGTTCCTGGTTCGGGAGTCTCCGCCAAGCGGTGCGCCAGGTAAGCCACCTGCTCACAGTACCAGGTGTTGATCTGGATCAGCTTTTCGTATGCCGGTTCGTTGGTGTCTGGTTCGTGCGACAGTTCGTGATGTCCTTCATCGATTCCAATCCATCGCATCTTGGGCTGACCGACGCTGTTGGTAATCTGGAACGTCGCGATCCTCGCGAAGTCGGCCACAAAGCTGTTGACCAGCAGATCCATCTGCATCTTGGTGATCTGAGGAATGCGATCGTTGTGCTCATCGACATTGGGAGGCAGTTGAGGTACCGCATGACCAACCGACTGCGCAACCCCCGCTTGCAGTTCGGAAGCTAAGTCACGTTCGACCTCGCGGATCAGTGCCAGGTGCGACTCCAAAGTCCTTCGATCGTCTGTGCTGACCACTTGGTGGATCTTTTGCACATCTTCACGCAGGGCATCCAGGACACTGGCTAGCATCTTCTTATTCTTTTGTTCCCCGTAGAGCTTTTGGAACATCTGGTAGGGATTGTCGATCGGGGTGACGGGCTGGTTGGGGCCTGCGTATGCCAATCGAGTCCATGTGTCGGCTCGCTCCGGAACCATCACGCCAAATTCCAGCGATCCAAATCGGGTGCGGGTGGCTTCCTGAGCCTGCAGTTGGTTTTTCAGGAACTGGTCGACGGAGATCCCCTTCGACCAGCCTGCGGGTGTGTCAGAGCCTCCCTGTACGTCGCCAGGAAATAACTCGATCCCCGTCAGCAGGCATCCGATGCCTCGCATGTGGCCGTCGCCGTCGCCTTGAATTCGGTTGCAAACCCCCTTGAGTGTGATCAGGCGATCCTGAAGGCAGGCAAGAGGTTGCAAGATCCGTTTCAACTGGCCATGCGGGCCTGCTGCGTCCGGCCAAAAATGGTCGGGTATCACCCCATTGGGGCTGAAAACAAAGACCAACCGCTTTTTCTTCCCCGTCGATGCAGCCCATCCCAGGCTGTTGAGGTTGCCCACCAGAGCCATGCCTGCGGCGCTCAGTCCTGTCTGCTGGAGAAAATCGCGTCGATTTCCAAAGCGTCTCATCCGTTGGCTCCTTGCATCTTATTGGCGAGGCAGTCGTGGTTGGCTACCGTCACTGCGATCTCCAGCATCAGAGATCGGATAGAGTAGCCAGACTGCTGAAAGTGGTGGGTTAATCGATCGAGCGTATCTGCGCCGAAGGCGGCTGGCGGTTGCTTGACACTGAACAGGAAAGCTCGCGAGACGAACGCACGGGCACTGTCGGGTGTGGTGACAAACAGTTCGGCCAGTTGGCGGGCATCGTGGAATGCGTGAGCAGTTCCTTCGCGGTCTACGTACTGGCCCGTGGTGTCGACCGGCTTGCTGCCCTCTTCCAGTCGATATCGCCCAACCGCGTCGAAATGCTCCAGAGCAAATCCTAAACCATTGATCTTGCTGTGGCAAACCTGGCAGTTTTCCGGTTGGGTCTGCAGATCGACCCGCTGCCGGGTCGTCAACTCGGGGTGCAGGTCTGGAGGAATCGGGGAGAATGCTTCCTGGGGGGGCTGGAGGACCCGGCCAAGAACGTATCGCGTCAGGAAAACACCGCGATGGATTGGCGAGCTATGGTCGAAGTAGGCCAGATGGCTCATCGCATAGGGATGATTGAGCACCCCGATATGGCGGACCGGGTCTGTGACCGTCTTTCGGAAGCCTGGTCCCGGTTCGGCCGGTTGCCAGCCTTCTCCATAGAAGGTGGCGATCCGTTCATTGGTCCATGCTGAGGGTTCCACCAAGAGCCGTCGAAAATCGGATTCAGGGCTCGCCAGCACGTCGTCGATCTGGAGGCGAAGCGATTCCCGAAGATCGGCGACCAGGGCGGGATCGAAGCCTGGGAAAAGGGCAGGGTTTTTGGCGATTTCCGCCGGGCTTTCCAGATTCATCCAGCTCTCCACCAGCAGCCGCATCTTCAGGTGGGACCTAGGATCTTCCAGAAGCCTTTGAGCGGTCTGGCGGATACTTGATTCGTCGTTGATTTGGTCCTTACTTATCGCCTCCAGCAACCATCGGTCGGCCGGAAGGGAATCTCTCAGCACCAGGCAAAGGCGGTTAGCCGCACGCTGCGAGACGGATCGATCCAGATCGGCATCGGGGTATAGAAATCGGGGGCTTTTGAGCCCCAGGAGGAGAACGCGGCGAATTGCATCGGCATCGTCGGGAGTTGAATCGACCAGGGCGTCGATCATGCGGCTTTTGGTCGCCGCATCCAATGGTCCGCGGTGCGCCCGCTCCAGCACCGCCACCAAGAAGCTTCTCAGGATCGCTCGGTTCTCATCCGGCTTGTCCTTCTGTTGCTTGCGATACTCTGGCCAAAGTTCGTCGATAGCGATCTCGGCCCACTCCAGCGCCGCGGTGGTCGTCGCTTCATCCCACGGCCTGTGGACCGCCAGGCCGCGATCGTACCCGTAGCTACGATCATCAGGCGGAAGGGCAGCTTGTAGCGAAAATGTTGCAGGAGCCCAGTCGGCTCGCAGCGCCCGCTCGGGAATCGTTTCCTCCACGCTCCCAGGAGGGACCCATCGCAGCGCGATCCTCGCCGGAGGCAACTCGGTCTTCCTGGCTCGCTGAATGAAGTCGATTTTGAACGGATAGGATCGCCCTGCTGTCAGTTCGACCGTCGCACGAAACTCGGTTTTGTCTCCCGACTGCACGTGGTTGTCGATCAGCGTGCGCCCGATTTTTCCCAGATGCATGACGAACGAGCAAGTGCTGCGCACCACCAATTCGTACCGTCCGGTCACCGGTGGCTCAATCGCCCCCTCCCAGTAGATGTAAAACGCCTCCGGCTTGATCCCTTCTGCCGGGCTGTTGCGATCGAAATCAAAATCGATCTGGGGATCGATCCTCTCCAGCTTCTTCTCTTCATTTTTCCAGCGATCCCCGTTGAAATAGATCGCTCGCACGCCGCGTTTCTCCGTCTTCCCCGGAAAATTCACGAACGACCCGTAGAGATCGCTGAGCGATTGACGGAGTTGGTGCTGGGTCAGATGGGCAGCTTCGCGGCGAGGGGGACGCTTTCGCCACTGCGCTGCCTCGCTGTAAAACGCCTCGTGGATATAGTTGGCCACTGCGATCGCCTCGTCCGCAGTGCACTTGTCGGGATCTTCCTTGGGCATTGTCTTGGCGATGTACTTGGCCAAATGGGAAGGTGAATCATCGCCAATCAGCGGTTTGGCATAGGCTCCATCGACGCCTTGCCCTTCCTCGCCATGACAGGAGGCGCAGCGGTCCTGATAGATGCGTTTCCCCTCTTGGTTAGCCTCTTGCGCAGGGAGACGTCGGATCGGAAGTGACGCATGCAAGGACAGCACAAGCGCGATCAGAAGGGGCAGAGTCGCGCGTCGAGAGGCATTGGCCGATTTCTCTACGCTTGGCAACCGCATAGGCGAAGAATCCATCTGGGCTTCCTCTTCGTGATGCCGAGGTCATCCGACGACTTCGGGTCGAACGATGCTAAATCGGGGCGGGGTTGGGGACTTGGGGAGGGCGGGGTGGTGATGGGACTCCCTCGCGGGAAATTCCCTCTAAGTCACCTAGCATTATGGTATCGAGGGGAGTCGGAGGTTCCAAGTATTTTCCCATAGGCTGGTTCGCGCTGGATGCATGCATCGCAGGAACCTCCGATGACTTGAGCTTCTCCAGCCGATAAACTGATGCCAACCGAAATCGCCGGCAATCCTGTTTTTCCAGCTACTTCCATCGATCGTCCATGCCATGCAGTTGAACCAGCTAGACAAAATTGTTCATTACACCCCTTGGCAGCGTCTGACTGCGGTCAAGCACCTCTCGGGACAAGAGCGGTATCTGCAAGATCATTTTCCTAATTTTCCGGTAATGCCGGGAGTGCTGATGCTGGAGGCACTGTTCCAGGCTTCCGCCTGCCTGATTCGCTTGAGCAGTGAATTTGCTGCTCCCCTTGTCGTGCTCAAGGAGGTCCGCAATTCCAAGTTCGCCGACTTCATGCGGCCGGGTGATACGTTGGAAATCGAAGTGGAAGTGGTGGGAAAAACGGCGACGACGGTGCAGCTGAAAGGGAGCGGCAAGAAGGGGGAGACAACCGCTGTGTCGGCACGTTTGGTGCTTGAGATGATCCCTGTCCCGGAACTTTCTCACCCGGAGATTGGAGCATCGAATGCATCCCAGGCGTCCGATGGACTGGTTAGGCTAGCGACCCGGGCTCAGCACCAGCAGCTTTTCGGGCACGTCGATGGCCCTGAGGGCTCTTCATAGGAGCGCCAGCCGTTTCTCTCAGATTGGGACGGCTGCGAAAGAAAAATGTCACCAAATGGATCGTTTCAACAGGACTTTGGGGGACAAGTGGTCTGGTAAATCCTTGCGGAAAACGCTAAGAATGACGGTTGGAACGAGGCGGGCGAATTGGCGCCCGATGGTGGTCGCTGTCGCGGAAAGTGGCGATGCGACAAGATGACGAGCCGTTGGGGACGACCCAACCTGACGACGACATCCCGATACTCCTGTCAATTGCATTGGGGATTACAGAGAATGGCACCCACGTCGGAAGAAGTCTATTCGAAGGTTCAGTCTGTCCTGGTGGACGCTCTTGGATGCTCGGAAGAAGAAGCGACCCCGGAAGCGACGATCATTGGCGATCTGGGGGCTGAATCGATCGATTTCCTCGATATCGTCTTTCGACTGGAGAAGGCTTTCGGGATCAAAATCCCTCGCGAGGAGTTGTTTCCGGAAGACGTCTTGCAGAATGACAAGTACGTTCAGGGTGGGAAGGTGACGGCTGAGGGGCTGGAAGAATTGAAGCGTCGGATCCCGTGGGCGGACCTGACCAAGTTCATCGCCAACCCCAAGGTTCAGGAATTCGGCAACCTCTTAACCGTCAAAGACCTTTGCAACTTCGTTAGCTCGAAAGTTGCCGGCTGACCTGTCTGCTGATCATCCAGTGGATTTCGAAGGACTCGCGAATGGGACGAGTCCTTTTTTGTTGTGTTTGGGGGTGGTTGTACCCAAGCACTGATTGTCGGCTACTGTAGAGGGATCTCGCCCATGCGATGGTTCTGGATCGACCGCTTCACCTCGTTTGTCCGTGGCAGTCATGCCAGCGCCATCAAGAACGTGACGCTGGCCGAACCTGCCCTGGATGATTACATCCCTGGTTTCCCGCATTACTCACATGCCTTGATGATTGAAGGGGCGGCGCAAACAGGCGGTTTGCTGGTTTCGGAGATGCTTCAGTTTGAGAAACGGGTGGTCCTGGCCAAAATCAGCAAGGCGATATTCCATCGCCTCAGCCTTCCAGGAGACCAGCTGCTGATCACCGCCACGCTGGAAAAGTTGCAGGGGGATGGCGCAATCGTTCAGGCGACGATCGATTGTCAGGGCCATCGCCAAGCCGATCTGGATATCTGGTTTGCGATGCTGGACGAGCGCTTTGGTGAGGGCCCGATGTTTTCCCCGGAGTATCTGTTGCAGTGGCTGCGGATCCTGGGAATTTATGAGGTGGCAGTCGACGACCAAGGGCGACGGCTAACGCCCCCTGTTTCGCTTTTGGAGGCGGAGCAGCGCGCTATGGAATCGGCTTCTAAGTCTCATTAGCTACCTTCCGAAAGGGTGCTATTCCTCGCCAGACCATTCAGGGACTAGGCCTTCCGAGCGTCGCAGGGGACGAAAAATCCTGGTAGAGTAGATAAGGAAATTTGGACAGGTGTCCAGACTGCGGTGGTCCTCAGGAAACCTGCAGCACTCATGATTGTTTGCCTGAGGGATCGGGAGCTTTGTCGATGCGGCGCAGGGTGGTCGTCACAGGTTATGGGGTGGTCAACCCCTTCGGCTGCGATGTGGAGGTGATGTGGAAGGCGCTGCTCGCCAGCCGTTCCGCAGTCGGCCCCATCACGCTCTTTGATGCCACCCATTACCCGACGAAGATTGCAGCCGAAGTCCGCAACTATGCCATCGAAGATTTTGTCTCCGATCCGGACGCGTGGCTACGGCGAGGGCGGCACGCGAGGTTTGCCATCGGTGCTGCCACTCAGGCAGTACGCATGTCGGGCATCCTTGATGCAGGACTTTCTCCCGAGCGAGTGGGAGTCTACCTGGGGGCGGGGGAAGGGAATCAGGATTTCCCCAACTTCATGTCGATGCTCGCTGCAGGCGCTTCGACGCCTGAATTTCATCTGGATGCCTTCATGCGCCGGGGGCTAGAGCTGGTCGACAGCAAGTACGAAGGGGAGCAGGAACCCAACATGCCTGCAGCCCACGTCGCCTCCACGTTCGACCTCCAAGGTCCCAACTGCAATAGCCTGACCGCCTGCGCCGCCAGCAGCCAAGCCGTCGGGGAGGCGACCGAGCTGATTCGGCAAGGCCAAGCCGATGCGATGCTGGCAGGTGGTGCCCACAGCATGATCCATCCCTTTGGAGTGACAGGCTTTAATCTCCTGACGGCACTTTCCACCAGCAATGATCCACCCGAAAAAGCTTCGCGTCCTTTCGATAAACTCCGCGATGGGTTCGTCCTGGGTGAAGGGGCTGGCGTGGTGGTGCTGGAGGAACTAGAACATGCCCGTCGGCGAGGGGCTCCGATCGTCGGAGAAGTGCTTGGCTATGGAACCACCGCCGATGCCTATCGCATCACCGACATCCATCCTGAGGGCCGAGGCGCCATCGGGTGCATGAGGCAGGCGCTGGCGGATGGCCGGTTGAGCCCCGGTGACATCGGTTATGTCAACGCGCATGGAACCAGCACTTCGGTCAACGACCGCGTGGAAACACTGGCGTGCAAGGAGGTCTTTGGGGAGTTCGCAAGGCAAGTTCCCGTCTCCAGCACCAAGAGCATGATGGGGCACCTGATCGCTGCGGCAGGAGTCACCGAAATGATCGTCTGCCTGATGGCGCTTCGCGACCAGACTCTGCCGCCAACGATCAACCAAGACGTCTCGGATCCCGACTGCGATCTGGATTATGTCCCCAATGTCGCCCGTCCTTCGAAGCTGAACGTTGCGCTCAACAACAGCTTTGGGTTCGGAGGCCAGAACGTCACGCTGGCTTTGGGACGATTTACCGGCTGAGCCTGCTGAAGAGGCCGCTCGGAGACGGCCGCCATGCTACGCATCGGTCGGCCCGAGTACCAGTTGCTGATCATCCAGTTGGAGAATCTCCAGGCTCCTTGGTGGCGCACCTTCCAGAGACAGTTCGAGTCTCGTGTGCACTCCCTCCACCAACCGCCACGTTCCTTCGCTGGATAACGGTTGGTCGCCTCGGCTGAAACTGTGCCACACTAGCTTGTCGCCTGCTTTCAGTTCCATCGCCACATGGGGTCGTCCCCTCCCACGCCCTCCTCCTGCCAGTCGGGGCGATGGCGACTCCTCCATTGGCACCGCGCGAAAAACGATCGCTCCTTGCGGCTCGCCATGCGGATCCTGCTCCCAAAAGCCCTGTAGCCAACCTTTCCATTTTGGATCGATCATTCGATGCCTGCCTCTCTCGGCCTGACGTCCGGCCGACTAGCGGGGGTCGGGTTGACTCGGGCTCTTACATTCCCAGCCTAGAGCGAGCCCCTTCCAGAGCGGCCCGCATTCTCGCTGCCTGACCTTGCGTGAACATGAACATCGCAGCATCGTCGACATAGTCCATGTAATTCATGAACAAGTCACCTAAAGGACCATTGCTGCAGGAGATCGAAGGGAACTGCGGTTTGCTATAGTTGGGGCCAAACTGATTGGGAGTGTCGTCGACATGGTCGGTGTCGCGGCACCCCGGAATGCGTTCTTCACCCCAAATGTGCGACAGATTCAGGTAGTGCCCTACCTCGTGGGTTGCGGTTCGCCCACCATTGAATGGCTCCAGTGCAGATCCAGTCGTCCCAATCGCATCGAATCGCACCACCACCCCATCGGTCTCTGGCGGCCCCCCGGGGAACTGTGCGTATCCGAGGACTCCACCGGCCAAGTTGCAGGTCCAGAGATTCAGATACCGAGTCGTATCCCAGGGATCGATTCCTCCGGTTGCCGAGGACTTTACTGGGTTGAATTGCGTCGAAAAAGATGCCACGTTGGTTTTTGTCCGGGTGATTCCCGTCGTCGGCTTCCCGGAAGGATCGATATTGGCCAAGCGAAACTGGATCTGTGGATTACCGATCAGCGGCCGAAAGGGCTCGGGTACTAAAGCCAGGTCGCTGTTGGTCGCCGAGAAATCCCGGTTCAGCACATCGATTTGGCTTGCGATCTGCTCGTCGCCGATATTCTCGGATGCGGTGCGATGGACCACGTGAACCACCACTGGGATTTCGATCACCCCAAGGCGACTGACGACCGGACCTGTCTGAAGCCAAGTTCGTGTGTAACTCTCCAGAGCCGCCTGCTGGAATCGGAAGTCGGGATGCGATTCACAGACGCTGAAGTACGATTCCATCGTCGCGCAGGACCTCCTTCTGGGCATCCTCGCATCGACCCCCTCGTTGCTGCACTCCAGCCCCTTCGCTTTGCGTTTTCCCATTTTTTTAATTGACTCCCCGAAAGATACTTTCAATCACATCCAAGCCATCCGATTCCCCAGTCGCAATCAAGGAGAACTCCGCATCTGTTCGGACCATCGCCGTAGCGTAGTTTCGACGAAGTCGACCCCCTTGGCCATTTGCGCGGCGTCGATCTTCTGCGGCTGATCCTCTTCCGTATGGATCAGTTGAAGCACCTCGGGACGTTCTTTGGATTTCCCGGCAAACATTCCCTCCAGCTGTTCGACATCGACTGGCCTGAGCAGAGAAAAGCTGGCGGCTTCGATTCCCGCTTTGCGGAAAGAGAGATGGTCGCTGGGGGGATAGTTGACGCCATGATCGAAGGAAAAGGGATGATCTGCATCGACCTTTTTGGCCGCTACAACGATTGGATCGTCTTCATTCTTCGAATGCAGCCAGACTTGATCGCCATAGGCGAAAACATCCAGATTGACGTAAAGCGTTGGTTTGGACTCCAGTTGCCGCGCAAAGGCTTCGGAACCCAGGAGTCCATTTTCCTCCAGATCGAAGTAGACGGCCCAGACGCGGACGTCTTCCAGTGGCTCGGCTTTCAGTCTCTGGCATAGCTCCATGAGCGCTGCACAGCCGCCTCCATTGTCGACCGCTCCCCTCCCCTTGGCAACGCGATCCATGTGGGCACCCAGGACCAGCCATTTTCGATCTTTCAGTTCCTCCCCTTCCTGCTGGGCTCCCTCCTGAACTTTGACCATGAGATTGGTCCCCGAAATTTCCCCCGCTTCGAACGAATGGGGCTCCACCTCCCAGCCCTGCCGCTCCAGCATCGCCGACACGATCGCTCCCCGCTCCCGCTGCTCCCCGCGACTCAATTGCTCCACGGAACCCAGAAGTCTCTCGGCCACCTTCTCGAGAGCCGGCGCGGGCTGCTGTCCCGCAGCGTCCGTGGCCATGGCACCCAAGGCAATTAGCAAGGGACCAACCAGGGCCTTCC
>JBIINB010000272.1:0-2509 GCA_044337705.1 Pirellulaceae bacterium
AGATACTAGGAGTAGGAGTAGGAGTAGGAGTAGGAGTAGGAGTAGGAGTCGGGGACTACCCAACGATCTAGGCGCTAATTACGAACAAATGCCTAGACCAAGAGCTCATATCGAACTGCCGGTCAGGTCACACTTGTTGGGAAATCCGATCCTGCGGCGGCAGGGATTTCAATCGTTCGCTTCCATCCCGAAACCGGTTTGCGGCTGCGGATGCTCCAAGGGCACGAGCCCCTCACGAAAGGCTTTCGCTTGAGCGGCATAATGGGCTGCACTCTGCCGCAGCCTCTGCCGCTCCTCAGGTGTCAGGGGGCGATGGACCCGAGCCGGCGTTCCAAGGATCAGTACGCCATCGGGATACGACTTGCCCTCGGGTACCAGGGAGCCAGCTCCCACCAGCGACTCAGCACCAATCGTGGCGCCATTGAGCACCGTGGCATGCATTCCAATCAGCGATCCCTCCCCGATCGTACAACCATGCAGCATCGCCAGATGACCGATCGTGCATTCGTCGCCGAGAGTCAATGGAAACCCTTGATCGGTATGAAGCACCGCGTTCTCCTGGATATTGCAGCGCGCCCCCACTCGAATCGGCTCGATGTCGCCTCGCAACACCGCGCCGAACCAGATGCTGCTCTCCGATCCTGCTTCAACTCCACCAATCACCTGGGCGCTGGGCGCCACCCAGCAATCGGGCGCCAAGAATGGCTGGCGATCCTTCCAGCGATAAAGCGTCATCAAGAATCTCCTGGCACCTTGCGGAATTGGGAAGGGTAGTCACCGATAGGCTTTGGGCAATCGACTGGATCCAGGCCGTCATTCTAGTGCTTTGGCACACCTGATTTCAGAGTGCGACGGACTTCAAGTCTGTCAATAAAGCTGTCGAGCGGGGCACTGGATGTCCGTCCTGCAATTTGCCTCAACCCTGATCCCCGGCTCCGCCACGCCTTGAAAGAACAGGCGAACTCCCTTCGTATTTCAACCGGCATGCCCGCATGGACGATCGGGACGATGCGGTTGGCGGGAGCCAGACTTGGTAGCTCTCGATCGTTTTAAGAGGCTGAACGATGAGAGAGGCGGGAGGGATGCGAAAAAAGAGACGCCGCAGGCAGATGGCCTGCGGCGTCTCTTTTTTTAAAAATCTGTAGCTCGATCAAGAAGCCACTGGGACCTCTCGGTCAAGCATCGGGTATCACTGCCCGCCGCCGATATTATTGCGCAGCTTCTCTTCGATCCCTCGAAGATTCCAGGACCCAGGACGCTGGCTGGGAGGAAACTCTTCCATCGTCTTGAGGAACTGCGCGGCCATACCCTGGATCGGAATGACGATAAAGGCGCGGTCGATGTACCAGTCTTCGTAGGTATTCGATCCCAGCTTGGCCTTCTCGAACGGATCACGACGAAGGTTGTAAAGATCGGGAGCCCGAAGCTCGACGAACGGTTCCTTCCAGATCTGCAGCCGTTCGGCTCGATTCTCCATGAAGACCACCTTCCAGTCCTGATACCTAGCTGCCATCACCTGACCTTCATCGGCCACATACCAGAATTCATTGCGTGGGCAGACTTCGCTCTTTCCGCTGAAGTAATCGAGCATGTTGTGGCCGTCGATGTAGTTGCGGTACTTGCGACCGTTCAGTTCAACACCAGCCCTCAGCTTTTCCTTCATGTCAGGAACACCGGCGACGGCGGCCAGGGTTGGCAGCCAGTCCTCATGGGAGACGATGCCGTTGAGCGTCGTGTTGGCGGGGAAGCGACCGGGCCAACGCACGAAGCATGGCACGCGGAAGGCGCCTTCCCAGTTGCTGTTTTTCTCGCCATGGAAAGGAGTAGTACCCGCATCCGGCCAGGTGTTGTAGTGAGGGCCGTTGTCGGTCGAGTAGATCACCAGGGTATCATCGGCCAGCTTCAGTTCATCCAGCAGTCCCAGCAGTTCACCGACATGCCGGTCATGCTCGACCATCCCGTCGCTGTATTCATCCTGTCCGGAGATCCCGCGGTTCTCTTCCTTGACATGGGTGCGGAAGTGCATGCGCGTGGCATTCCACCAGCAGAAGAAGGGCTTTCCTTCCGCCTGATTTCGCTTGATGAAGTCCTTGGCCATCGCCAGAGTCTCGTCGTCGACCGTTTCCATCCGCTTCTTGGTCAATGGACCGGTGTCCTTGATCGTCTGGCCACCCTTGCCATCGGCCTTGCAATGGAGCACGCCGCGCGGCCCGAATCGCTTGCGGAATTCCGGATTCTTCGGGTAGTCGAGATTCTCTGGTTCTTCCTCTGCGTTCAGGTGATAGAGATTGCCGAAGAACTCGTCGAACCCGTGCATCGTTGGAAGATGCTCATCGCGATCCCCCTGATGGTTCTTTCCAAACTGTCCGGTGGTGTAGCCTTGCGACTTGAGGACGGTGGCAATGGTCACGTCCGCCTTCTGCCACCCCTGTTCGGCGCCAGGCATGCCCACTTTGGTCATTCCGGTGCGAACCGGGACGTTACCCCCCAGAAAAGCCGCGCGACCTGC
>JBIINB010000054.1:0-28695 GCA_044337705.1 Pirellulaceae bacterium
TCTACCGTCCCGGTTCGCTCCAACAACCGATCGGCCAGAGTGCTTTTGCCGTGATCGATGTGCGCTATGATGCAAAAGTTGCGAATGTTGGAAATTGGAATCTCGGACATCAATTCAAATCCTCGGCCCAGGAGAGCCAGGCTGCCCCCTGGGCGAGGGGGACAGCCATCCTTTCCGACCAGGGGAAATGGCTCACCACGGGAGCCTCTATCACCTGTCCTACAGGCTCATATTATCCTGCTTGCCCCGACGTGGGTACCGCTGCTGATGCCGAGCTATCCCGGCGGCTCCTAGGAAACCGGCATCCGACCCAAGTTTTGCAAAGGCAATGGTGGTCCCCGAGGAGACATGATCAAAGCTGCGTTGGCGAAACGACTGAACCGTATCCTCAAGGAACTTGGCCCCAACGGAGGACTGCGAGCCACCGAAATTCATTGCGCCTCCCAAGACCACCAGCCCGGGATCGACCATGTGAACGATCGAAGCGATGCCGATCCCCAGCCAGTAGGCCGTCTGGGCGATCCGCTCCAAAGCAAATGAATCTCCCTCCAGCGCCACTTCGAAAATTCTCTTGGCCGTCACCATCCCACGGTAGGCATGCAGAAGACTTGTCGGATGCCCATCGAGAAGTTCTTCGGTAATCGCCGCCACCGCGCTGGCGCTGCAGTAAGCCTCCAGGTGCCCCTTCCCACCACCCCAGACACAGTTTCGGGCCCCCGGCGTCCCATCGACAATCACATGCCCGCACTCCGAACCAAAACTATTCTCCCCGACAATCAGATGGTGATCGGTGATGATACCGCCTCCGACTCCGGTTCCCAGCGTCAGCAGCACCATACTGTCGCGTCCCTTCCCAAGACCCAACCAAAATTCCCCGTAGGCAGCGGCATTGGCGTCATTGGCGAAATGAACGCGCTTGCCCAACTCCTGGCTCAGGCATTCGACGATGCCAAAGTGATGCCAGTGAGGATGGTTGGGAGGTTCGATCAGCCACCCACGAGCGATATCCTGGCTGCCTGGAGTCCCCAACCCGGCGGCGACGATCGATTCCCAGGGGAGGCCTTTTTGTTTGGCAAGCGAACGGAGAGTTTCTGCCGAACGCCTCATGGCATCGGCTGGCCCCCTCGGTTCCTCGGTATCCATCTGCGTCTCGGCAAGGATGGTACCATCATCGGCCACCAGGCCCAGCTTGATGCTGGTGCCCCCCACATCGATGCCCGCCCAGACGCCGGAGCTTTCCGAGGTCCCCTTTGGCAAACTGCTTTGCTTCGTCATCCCGGATTCGTCCTTCTCTTGTCACCCCGCCATGGCCGCAGCCAAGGAGTATCGCTGAAGACTGGTCGGCTGCTGGAAGCCAATCGAGTCAGATCAGCTTCCATCCGGGGCGGTACTCTCGCTTCAGAAAGGGTTCGGCCAGGTTGGTGTTGGTCACTCGCATCGCAGCGCTGTCCCACTCAATCTTCTGCCCTACGCGATGCGCGACATTTCCAAGATGGTTCGCTTCGGTCAGCCAACCGGAGTACTCGAAATCGCAAGTGGTTGGATCCCCTGTCTTGCATGCATGCAACCATTCCGCGTAATGGCCGATCGACTTGGGAAGGTAGGGATCGGGACGTTTGATATCCCGGAACTGCTCTTCGGGCAGCACGATATGCTTGTCGTAATCGGCCAGCACCATCCTCCCTTCGGTCCCCACGAAAAGGACGCCGCTTCCCCACTGTGGAATCTTTTGATCTTTCCAAAGCTGCGGCTTGTCCTCCCCCTGATACCAAGTCACCTGCACGGGTGGCAGATCCCCGCGCGCGCTGTACTGATAGACGACGCTCATCGACGCAGGAGCAAGTTCAGGATGAGGCGGTGGACCAAAGGCCTCGACCGAGGTAGGGGCATGAAGCTGCAGCGCCCAGAAGGCAAGATCGTTCCAATGAGAGCCCAGATCGCTCATCGTCCCATTTCCGAAATCCCACCATCGGTACCATTTGGGGCCAGGATAATAGACCTCATGAAAAGGACGGTAGGGGGCCGGTCCAAGCCAAAGATCCCAGTCAAGACCTGCAGGGATCGGAGTCTCCCCCTCCGGACGCTCCTGGACCTTCACCAGGTCTCCATTTCGCTCGGCAGCCTCAGGAGATTGCCTTCCCCAGGCGCGTCCTACCCAAACATGGGCTTCTCGCACCGGTCCGATGAAACCACTCTGCACCAGCTCCACCACGCGCCGATAATTCTCCCCGGCATGGATCTGGATGCCCATCTGAGTCGCGACGCCGGCGGAGGCGGCCGCCTCCCTGATGACACGCGTCTCCCAGACGTTGTAGGCCAATGGTTTTTCGCAAAAGGTATGCTTCTTCAACTGCAGTGCAGGAAGTGTCGCAAAAGCATGCGTGTGCTCGGGGGTGCTGACCACCACCGCGTCAAAGAGGTTCGATTGATCATAGAGCTTTCGATAGTCGGTAAACTTCCTCGCCTCAGGGAATTTCGATCCCGCGCTGCCCATCGCATTTTCAGATACATCACAAAGGCAGGCGATTTGCTCCGTCTGACTCATCTGATCCATCTTGAATCCGCCGGCTCCTCCTACGCCGATGATCGCCAGACGGAGCTTCTCATTGAGATTGCGCCCCCGCACAATGGCTGGCGCAGAAAAGACTGCGCTGGCCGCAACCAGTCCCTTGCCAAAGGTCCGACGATCGACTCCACCTGCCGATCCGAAAGTGCCTCGAAGCTTAACGCTTTGGGAATGAGCCGCCCAAGGCCCTCCTGAATCCTTAAGAAGACCTTCTGTTCGCATCCTTTTGCCCTCGGCCATGAAAACCATCTCCTTCTGGGTGACTCCACCGGTCACAGATTCCTTCGAACGGCAGGTGGCTGGACCATCGCTTGGATCCCTACAAAGGCCCCAACTGCCTCAATTGCCTTCAAGAAAATGCTTCATCAGCTTCGCAGATTCGCTTTCGTCTGTCGACAAAAAAAGACCCCACAACCGCTTGAGTCATGGAGTCTTCGGTGGCTGAACCCGCTATCGTTTGCCAGCGATCAGGGACGCCGAAGATCGTAGCAGTAAATCTTGTCCTGCTCGCGCAGAATCAACTTGCCATCAACAATCGCCATGTGCGCCCAGCTAGGTCGCTCGCTGCTGTTGGGAATCTTGAACGACCCCACCTCCGTGTAATCGCCAGGGTCGGCCTTCGCAAGAGCTAGTGTGCCGTCGGAGAAACGGATGTAGATGTGTCCATCGGCCGCGGTGAATGCCGCAGAGCCTCTCCCCGAACCCCGCTTCTTCCAAACCACCTTGCCCGTCATCAGCTCGGCACAAAACGGGATTCCCTGATCGTCGGAATCGCCGTAGAGATAATCCCCCACCAGCACGATGCCACCATGCTTGTTGGCTAGTTCGGTCTTCAGGCCGTAGATCTCTTCGACTTTCACCCCATTGCCATCCTTGGCCTGCTTGAGCAAGGCCCCGCCTCGCTTGTATCCGGCCGAGAAGAAGACCAGGTCTCCCCGAACGATCGGGGTTGGAATCACTGCAGTCGTCTGATCGATCGGGTATTCCCAAAGCAGCTTGCCACTGGCAGCATCGACACCCAGGGCTCCACTGGCGGTCGTCTGGACGTAGACGCGACGACCTGCTGGTTCGGAGATAACGATCGATGCGTGACCTGCCCCACGATCGCCGGCTCGCGAGCACTTCCAGACCAGCTCACCGGTTCGTTTGTCGAGCGCCACGACGGTGGCTTCCTCGCCACCCGGGGTGCAGATCAGTCGATTGCCGTCGATCAGCACCGACTCGCTGTAGCCCCAGGAGTCTCCCTTCTTGCCGCCGTAGGTCCCCTTCAAGTCGACGCGAAAATTCTCCTTGCCATCGGCAGTGCTGCAGCAGATGAGGACACCAAACGGGGTGATCACATAGACCCGATCTCCATCGACCGTTGGAGTACCTCGCGAACTTTGCCAGGATGGCTGTCCTTCGGTCCAGGGGCTCCCTGTCTTCGCAATCCACAGCCGCTTGCCTGACTGCAGATCAAAACAGCTCAAATATTCTTCCGCATCCGGCGCATCGGACAGTCCATCGCCCAAAGTGAACAGCTTTCCATCGGCCACAGCGACGCTGGCATACCCCCGGCCGGCCCCGGTCCCTTCCCAGATCATCGCCGGGCCTTCGGTCGGCCACTGTTCCAGAAGGTTCTTGTCGGCCGCTACACCCGACCGATCGGCGCCACGAAAAGTTGGCCAGTCATCGGCAGCCGCCATCGGGGCCAAGATGGCGGAGGTGAGCAATCCCAGTGCCGCCCAACTCCGTTGATTTGTTCGCTTCATTGGTGGATCTCCCTCATTGATTCCGTTTTTTCGACCGCATGTGGCCAGCTCCCCGACCACCTCGGCGAGTCGGAAATCAACCGCACGCCGAACTAGCTGTTATGGTAGCCGAAAACCGGATCGCCGTGGATGTTTGCTGCAAGGGCAGTCAGCGGCTTCCACTCCAGATCTTCATCCGCCGCTGCGGCGGTAAAGCAAAAGGGGTAGAAAGAATCCAACCAACGCCGAGACCACCCCCCCCACGGCCGGATCAAAAGCCAGTTCCCCCACCATCGATCGCCATAGTGAGGGCGCCGCCTGCCAATCCGATTTCCATCCGAAACCCGGCCCCCATTGCAACCAAGCCCAGACCAGGATCCCTGCTGCCATCGACCCCCATGCAGCCTGCCGCGGAAGTGGGTTTTTCAAGTAGAGCGCTGCCACAAACGGGACAAAAGATCCCACCATGCCTAGTGAATAGCTGCTCTCCAGCAGCTCGTAGATCGTCTCGCTGCCACACGCCACCCAGGCGCTCATCAGCGCCATCGCGACAATCCCTAGCCGCTGAAATGCCACCCCCACACGCTCCTCCATCGGTCGCTGAGCGAATTGCTCCCATAGGGGCTGGGCAAGATTGCAACCCAGAAGACTGGCAGGTGCCAGGATGGCACCGATCAACGTCGACGTCACGGTGGCGACAATTGCCATCAGAAAGATGACTTGCGCGATCGGGTGGAGCAGCAGGTCGCTCAGCCGGGTCAGTCGATCGGCTTCGGAGGAGGCATCGATCGCCAGCAGGTCGTTGGAAAGCTCCCCAAGCAGCATCGGTATGCTGCCGATTGCCATGTACCCCACTGCCGCCATCAGGCAGGCTGCCTGAGCCACGCGGGGAGAGCGAGCCGCAGCGATCCTCTGCACCAGATCCTGCATCGGCAGATTGCCCAGCGCACCGGCCAGAAGTGCTGCCACGGCAGGTGCAATCCCTTCAGACCAGCCGCTGCGATGAAACGGAATCCCTTGCGACAAGAGCCCCCCACCAGCACGGCCCAAGGCGCTGACCAAAAGCACCACCAGGCCGACAAGAATCACCCCCAGCTGAAAGGCGTTGCTTCCCTGCTGTGATCGAAGTCCTCCAATCGCTGCCAGCAGCGCCGCTAGCAGTGCGATCGCAAAGACGGAAACCAATCTCGGGGCTCCAAATACGACTTCAGCCAGTGTCCCAAAAGCGACCAGCTGCGCGGCAATCCAGCCCAAGTAACTGATGGCAAGCACCCAGGAGCCGACCATTTCTACCGAACGACCGTACGCCTGGCGAAATAGATCGCCGGCCGTCAAGAGACCTCGTTCCCAGATCCTCGGGGCGATCGTCGCGGCCGCCAAGACCAAACAGACCGAAAATCCGATCGGGTCCAGCATCGCACCGGACCATCCCTGCTGAGCCACCTGGTTGGCGGTCGACATCAACGACTCCGCGCCAAACCACACGGCAATCATCGCTCCCGCTGACGTCCACGGCCCGAACGTCCTGCCCGCAACCACAAACTGCTCCACCGTTTCCAAGCGGCTTCGTTCACGCCATGTCATACCGATCAGACTGCCGAAAAAAAGCAACAGGCAGATGCCCAGTCCCCAAGCCACTGGATCGGCCATCTTGGCTCCTCTTCCGTCACAATGACGACCCAAAAGATAACCGATTGCCATGGAAACCGTGGAAGCTATCAGCCAGCGGAATCGGCTTGATGCCTTAGAACCAGGACTGCGTGATCGGCTTGATGACAATCTCCGGAACATGGACCCGCGCCGGCAAGCGGATGATCGATAGAATCATCGACGCGACATCCTCAGGTCGCAGGATCCGCGCCCGATGTTCGGCGGTGATCGGCGTCGGACGCTGCTCCAATATCGGCGTGTCTACCTCACCTGGATAGACGTTGGTGACCCGCACCCCCGCCTCCAGACACTCGTTGGCCACGCAGGTCCCCAGTGCCGTCATGGCGAACTTGCTGGCGCAGTAGGCGACCCCGCCAAGAGCCAGCGCTCGCTTCCCGGTAACACTGGAGATCAGAATCACTGTCCCCTCCCGACGCCCCTTCATCTCCGGCAGCACCTCTCGAAGGCAGTTGTAGGGGCCGGTGGCATTGATCGCCATCACCTCATCCCACTGGTCGGGCCGCATCGCGTCCATGCTGCGATTGGGAATATTGACCCCTGCGGCATGGACCAAGATATCGATCTGCCCCAGGTCGCGACGTGCCCGTTGGAAAAACTCCGCAACCGAGTTGCGGTCGGCCACATCGACTGGATGACCTATGAGGGACGTACCTCCCCACTCGGTCACCTCATCCAGTTTGCTGGCGCTGCGTCCTCCGATCAGCACCCTTGCCCCATCGGCAACTAGCGCTTTGGCTACCGCCAGACCAATTCCCGATGCTCCCCCTGTCACCACCGCATTCCTGCCAGCCAGCATGCCAACCCTCCCATCTGATCGATCATCTCTTAAAGCCAGTGCCACGGATCAGTGTACACCGCACATCAACTGGGGACACAGCCAGCTAAGAAGAGCGATCGAAGAGCAAGCAGCGAAGATCGATGTTTCGATCCTTAGTTCCTTACCGGATCGCTTCCACCGCTTGCCCTTCCTGTGGATGGACCATTTACCGGAACCAAGGCGGCCTGACGAACGCAGATACTTTCTTCTCTAGAGACCACCCACCTGAACACCCCTGGAATCTTCGCTCGATAGGATCTCAGTAGTGTGGCGGCTTTTCGTCGCGTGGATCTCTCGATCGCTCGGTTGCCTCACGTCGCACTTCCCGCACCGTGTTCTCGATCCTCGCCAGCAATCGTTCCATCTTCAAGATCGCCTTGGTGTGGTCGACGACCACTTCGTTCATCGTTTCCAGCGCTATCTGCTGGTGCGCAACCAAAATCTCCAACTGCGTCAGCCGCTCTGCCAGCTTCACGTCGATCGGCTCTTTTCCCTCCACCACTCGGCCCATCCCTTCTTCTGCAGATTGCGATTGGTGGGCCATGCCACTACCGCCCCATCGATCGCTCGCCCCAACCAAATCACCCCTGGAACGACTCAGCCTGTGCGACGCATCGGGATTGTTTCGACTCGTCCACCCGCCACTTTGCGGATGGCAAAGGGACGACGATGATTGCGGCTGTAGTAAAGCCGCGTGGAGGCTTCGCCCAGCAATCCGATGCTAAGCGCCTGAATGCTCATCAATCCTGTCATGACCCCCAGCAATAGCAGCGGATTGCCCGTCATATCAACGCCCCCCAGTGCTTTCATGCCGATCACTGCGGCGATGGCAGCCATCGCAAGAGCAACCAACGTCACGGCGATGCGTCCGAAAAACTTCATCGGGCTGGTGGAGTAATCCAGCAGGTATTTGACAGTGATCAGATCGAGTACGACGCGCAGGGTGCGCGACAGTCCATATTTCGTCTTGCCATGAATGCGAGGTCGATGATGTGTCTCCACCTCGACACATCGCGCACCGCGACCGTGCGCGAGGATCGGAATGAAACGATGCATCTCCCCGTATAGCTCCAGCTCATCGGCGATCTCCCGACGCATCGCCTTCAAAGTGCACCCCAGATCATGAATCGGAAATCGCGTCACCGCGCTGATCAACCGATTGGCGATCATCGATGGCAGGCGTCGGGTCCAGAACGTATCCTGACGCTCCTTGCGCCAGCCATGAACCAGGTCGTACCCCTGGTCCAACTTCTGCAGCATCATCGGGATGTCCTGAGGATCGTTCTGGAGGTCCCCATCGAGCGTCACTAGGTATTCCCCACGAGCCTGCTCCAGGCCCGCTTGCATCGCCGCCGTCTGGCCATAATTGCGACGGAACTGGACTACGACCACGCGGCGATCGCGAGCGACAATCTCCTGCAGGCGTTCGGCAGTGGCATCGGTCGATCCGTCATCGACAATCACCAGCTCGACCTCGCCAATCTGATCCATCACCGGGCGCAGTTGCTGATAAAGCGGCTGGATGTTTTCCTGCTCGTTGAACACTGGAACGATCAGGGTGACCGAGGGAGACATGCGGGGTTCCTTGCGACCTGCGGGGACCTCTACCAATTGGGCGTCGACCAAGCTCTTCGCGCCAGCGCCCTGGACGGACCGCTCAAGGATGCGAAGATGTGTCTGTGGACCACGCCCACCGAACCAAGCGGGAGTGTAGGGGAGCCAGTCGACGGGAGGCAATGGGATTTTTTGCTATGGATCCGCTCCAAGATGACGATGCTAGCAATCGGCTCGATCCACGTTTCCGCCGACAGGTTGCATTCGCGCGGCTCGGCCCCTGCGGGCAAAGAAGGCTTCTGGATTCACGTGTCGCCATTGTCGGACTGGGAGCTTTAGGCTGTTCCGTAGCAATGCAACTGACCCGCTGCGGGGTGGGCAACCTGAAACTGATCGATCGCGACTGGGTCGAAACCGACAATCTTCCCCGACAAATTCTGTACACCGACTCCGACGCCCAACAGAGACTCCCCAAAGCAGTGGCGGCCGCTACCCACCTGAAGGAAATATGGAGCGATCTAGAGACGGATGTAAAGGTCGCCGACCTGACTTGGCGAAACGCACTAGAACTGCTCGGAGATTGCCATCTGGTGATCGATGGAACCGACAATTTTCTGACGCGCTACATTATCAACGAATGCCAATTGGAAACGGGAATCCCCTGGGTTCATGCGGGAGTCGTCGGCACTTCCGGGCAGGTGATCTTCCTCCATCCAGGAAAAACTCCCTGTTTCCGCTGCTTGGTACCTGAACCACCCCCACCAGAAGACCAGCCAACCTGTGACACGGCGGGAGTCCTACTGCCGGCCGTCCAGATGGTCACCGCGCACCAGGCGATGCTCGCCATCCAATACCTTTCCAATCCCCATCAACCGATTTCAATGGACATGCTGCTGGTCGATGGCTGGAGACACATGATCCGGTCCATCGCCACCGATCGTCTGCAAACCGCAGGGTGCCCCAGTTGCCGGGGCAGTCGTGATTTCCTGCGGGGCAGAGCAGGTGGGGATGCCGTTGTTCTTTGCGGCCGGAACGCAGTCCAGATCACCCCCATCCAGTCCCAGGAAACCGATCTGGGAAAAATCGCCAAACGATGGCAGGGCCAAGGACTAGAGCGGATCAATCCCTTCCTGGTCCGATGGCAACAGGGAGAATGGAGCATCACGCTGTTTCGGGATGGGAGAGCCGTTGTCGGCGGTACCGAAGATCCAGCCGTCGCCCGCTCCCTGCTCGCCCGCTGGGTCGGCAACTGACGGGATGGAAAGCGGGATCTGTACCATCGAGGAAGCGGCCGCTATCTCCCGGCCCAAGGCCCCGAATCCGCTCTGCCTACCCCCGGTCGATTAGTCGTATCCTATGACCGCAATCTGAAGCCGCTTGCGGTCCTTCGAGAGAGATGCGAACTCCTGGAAGATCGACCAGATGAAGTCCCACTCGACCCGAACTTCCCTTCGGTCCGGAATCGCAAGTTCCCAAACTTGGCAAGCCTCCTCCCGAACCTGCCCCAACCACCCTTCCACGGCCCGCAGTTGCTCTTTGGATGCTGCCTTCGTCCAGCGCGCATCGTTCAAACAAGCATCGATCCGCTCTTCCAACTGGCGATGGGAGATCGGCTGATACCATTCCTCGCTCATCGTTGCATGAAGAAAGGGGCCATGCCGCCCGATCGACTCGCCCCAAGGCCCTGGCGAGCAGAAAGACCGCTGGAAGATCGGATCGCGGACCAACGCTCCGAGCATTTCTTTGTCGCACAGTGGCTGCGCCCCGTTTTCGACCGAAAAGAAAGTCGAATCCAGCCAGCCGAAATCCCACAGAGATATGTAGTGCGTTTCGACAACCCGAAAGGTGATTGTCATCCCGATGCCCCGCCTTTCGGTTCGCTACGCACTCCGCGGTTTCTGGCTAATTGCCATTTCCGCCCGCAGCACCCTGCCCGGCCTGGCCGTCCGTTTTGCCATCGCCTGCCTGCCCTTGGTCACCAGCCTGGCCTTCGTCACCTGGCTTCTGGTTGCCCTGCTGCTCACCCGCAGGTGGTTCCTCGCCACTGGCAGCACCGTCCGCAGGGGCTTCGCCTCCATCAGCAGGTGCGGAAGCATCGCCACCGGCAGCGGCATTCTCTCCACCGGCACTCCCTTCCGGAGCTTCGGCCGCTGGAGCAGAATCCTCCTCGACGGGCGGTTCTTCTCCAACCAGTTCCTCGACTCCCGGATACTCCGCAGCCATCTTTCCGAAGTTACGGATCTTCGTTTCCGTCGCTTTGCGCAGCGACTCCATATCCTTGATCTTGTCGCTGTTAACCGCTTCCTGAAGCTCTGCGATCCGCTGCAGAACTTCCTGAGCCTGTGCCTTGGTCTCGTGGTCTTTGAGGGCTGCTAGGAAGCCACTGTCAGGCGATTCCTCCCCTTCCCCCTTAGGCTTGCCATCCATTCCCAGATGAACGAACTCGAGAATTTGATTCAGGTGTCGCCGCAAAATGCGCACTTCAGGTGGCTGGGTATCGATGGGATACTCTTTCTTGCTCGATCCAGCATCCCCGCCCCGGCCTCCGCCACCCGCTAGTCCTTCGTAGCCACCGCCTCCTCCATCCATCCCGGCGGATCCACCGCCGATACCAGGACCTCCCAACCCCGGCCCTCCAAGGCCACCCATGCCACCCAGCCCGCCAAGGCTTCCTTCACCTGGCTTCTGCAACTGGGATTTGACCGCTGCAATCCACTGCCGTGTCTGCGACCATGTCAACTCCACTGTCCCAGACATTCCCTTGGATGCCTGATCGGCATCGATAGGCATATCACCAAACGTGTTACTGGCAAGCTTCACGCAAGCCAGCCTCAGCATTGGATCGGCCTTTGGGTCGGTGGTCGCCTTGAGCACAAACTCTTTGGCCGCAGTATGCTCGGGCGAGCTGTAATGGGAAAGAAGCTGAAGGCACTTCCTCTGGATGTAGCTGTGCGCGGCGACCGAACGACGAACCGGCGGTGGAGCCGTCAGCACCTTGACGATCACGTTGGTCATGCTGCTTCGGGTGCGATCGTCCCATCGGACGGCGCTGACCGAGGCGTGCCGCTCCAACCCTTGCAGAGCGGCTACCAGAAGTCCGTCAGAGGGTGGATTCTGCACCAGACGAACCAGGGGCCCCAACGCTGCCTTGTAGGGAACCGGTGGCGTCTTGGTCGTCGCGAACTCACTATCCAGGCTACCCAGGATCAGCGCGGCATTGACTTTGGCCGACGGATGAAAGTTGCCGCGTTCGATGATCCCGGTCATCAAGTCGGCCACCATTTTCACGTGAGCCGCTCGGTCTTCAGCGCGCGTCTGGGGAGTCCGCATCTGGAAGAGGTCGTCAAAAATCTCAGCCCGCACCAGATTGATCTCTTCCGGATGATCAACTTGAACCATCTTGGGGAACAAGTACTGCTGGTAGTACTGCCGAATCTGGTCAGCGTTGTACTCCGCCTCCCCGCGAAGCATCTCCTTCTTCGACTTCTGAAAGTCGCGAACCGCTCGTTCGTTCTGAAATGCTTCGTCTATCGGCCGTGTGTCGTAGGCCGGTTGTGCAGCGACTGCAGGCGCTTCGGCCTGCGCCTCTTCCTGGGACATCACCTGCATTGGGCTGGCCATCAAACCAATGCACGCCGCTCCACTTACTAGGGACCAGCGCTTCCAGAAGGCTGCCAATCGCAAATGATCCATCATTCCAACGACTCCCACTGATACACGGGGGACGCAAGTATCGGCGTCCCAAAACGACGAGCGGCCCAATGTGGCAACCCGGGACGACGAGGCATTCGCCGAAGGTTCCAAACAATTCTTCTGATAGCCCATCCCAGGCCGTTCGAAGATCTGTCCATCTCCACGACTTTCCTATCCAGAATAGGATCTGCAGGAAAGATCTGTCAACGATTTTCCGCAATCCCTCGCAGGAATCCGCGGTTTCCAGCCTTCCTGGCCAGTTCTCCCCAAAGATCTGCGGAAGTGCCGCCCCGCTGCCAAGCATAGCGGGGCACTAGGGGTGTCAGAGTTCCGGTACCGGTCGCACGATCAAGAGCGCGTAGGTCACCGGATTCATCGATTCAGAGAGGAGCGGGGCGACCATTCGACGCTGTGCCAGAAGACGCCTTTGCGCGGCGGTCTGTGGCTTCGCTCGACGCTCCACGCCAACAAATTGACTCAAGGCATCCGATCCTCCGGGCGCTGGTGGCAGGAAAGGGCGAGCCACCCCATCGGCACGGTCATCCTTCGCTCCCAGACCTGGCTCAAACTCACCGAACTCCTCGATCGACTTCAATTCCTCGAGCGCCACCATCGCGGGTGGATCGATCGCCATGTCGAACGACGCCTCCGGGAAATCTTCATGCCGATCCCAGACTTCCCCCATCGCACGATCCAATCGTTCCGCCCTCGCCTTGACGAAGATAAGTCCAACCGAATCACCGGACTTCGGCTTGCCAGGCGCGATCACTTTCAACGACTTCAGGAGATCCACATCCTCGGAATCGACCCTCACCGGATCTTCAAAGGCAATGTCGTTACGTTCAAAAATGTCTTCCAAAGCATTGGAATCCATCGCCTCATCATCGACAGAAATGTCATAGACCAGAAAGAACTGGCTCCCCTGTTCCATACGACGCTCCGAAGGGATAGCAGTCGGCTGGGTTGCCGGGAAAGATGGGGACCCCGCCAAGTCTTCGCCCGCTGGCCTCTTGTCATCACCACCCGACTCCACCGCCACCCCCTCGCCACGATCCGACATGGCGATCTCCCCCTTTGCGCCATCCGACAGCGCCGCTGACTCCTCCGGGACAGTGGAATTGAGCAGTTCTTTCGCGCTTTCCTTGCCGGTATTACCTGAAACGCCGGTGTTGCCTGAAGCCGTCAAATCTGATTGATCGACAACCCCCAATTGCCCCTTGGACGACCATTCCGGACCTAAGCGAAATGCAACAAAAGCTAACGTCGCAGCAATGGCAATCAGCGAACCCCAAACCCAACTGGGAGTCGATCGATCTGCGGGATTAGGGGCGGGACGCACCGAAGGCTCGGGCGGATCGATCTGGCGATCCCCGCCGCCCCTAGCTTCGACCTCCGAAAGACGTCTGGCCAGCAGCTCCTGAAAATCTGACGGCAAGCGACGCACTGGGACGCGGTGGAGTGCCTTCCGCTGTGCACGAATCGCCTTCCAAAAATCACTTGCAATCGGATCCTCGGCAATCAACCGCTCAACCGCCTCCCTTTGCGACAGAGGCAACCGGCCATCCAACAGGTCGCAAAGCGACTGCTGAACGCTTTCAGGTGGCAGGGGTTTGGCGGACATGATGGAACCAGACTACCAGGATGCGATCAGGCACTGATCGCTGAACGAAGTGAACTTTACGTTACTGTGACCTTTCGGTCATCGCTCCAGGAATCCCAGGGCATGCCAATCGGACGACCGACCCGGCTGAGAAGTTCCCTGTTTCTTCAAGAGAATAGGGACTCCTAAGCTACATGACTAGCATTTTCCAAGACTTTTTCGGAATCCCAGGCCACTCTCACCTGCCGAAACCGCCCCCCTTGAAGCAGCAGCCGGCATCCAAACCCCCTCTATCAGGCAGTCCGCGATCGCCACCTGCCCCCTTCGACGATCTCCCAAACCTTCCATTGCAGCGGCGGGGGATGCCCCGAGGTCGGCCAAATCCCTCAGCCAGACGCCTCCCTTTCATCCCGCCAACATGCGACTACCTCACACCGCAACCTTTCGCCATTAGGACGAAACCAAATGAGTCGCTTCCAATCCAAGCTGCAAGCGACCGATTCCCCTGCCAGATGGCCGCTCTCCTCCTCCTCGATCCGCCAACAACTTTTACCTCCTGGCGTTTCCCAGCGCCGCCATAGACGTCCGTCGACCCACCGTCTCTCCATCGGCTTCATCAAAACCGTCACGCTGGGTGGCTCCGCTGCCTCTGCTATCCCTCCACGAAGCGGGGACCAAGCTTCCGAAGGAACGATCAGATCCAAGAAGTCTCCAGCCGCCAAGCCTGGGGTGGGCGGAGCGATCCGCAGGGAGATATCCCATTCCAGAAGCTGTCTGCAGCAAGGGTCATCGCTTGGAGGAAGCTGAAACACCAGCGACGTCATCCGACTCATCCACTTGGCTACTTCCAGATGCTGCGGATCCTCTCGAAGCGATTCGGGGGCACCCTGCTGAAGGACCCTCCCCTGGTCCAGAAAGACAACCCAGTCGGCCACCATTTGCGCCTCCAAGGGGTCATGCGTGACATGGAGAAGTCCGATCTTTCGGTCTTTTTGCAACCTCCACACTCGCTCACGCATCACGTGCCGCAGGGGAGGATCCAATTGACTGAACGGTTCATCCAACAACAGGCATGCTGGAGACTTCACCAATGCTCTGGCCAGTGCCAAAAGCCGTTGCTGCCCCCCGGATAATTCGTCCGGCCGACGTCGCAGCAATGGCAGCAAATCAGGAATGTCACGTGAAAGCACCGTGCTCCACGGTTCGATCCGCCGGTTTGATGTCGACTGGAACTGCTGAGCCAGCCGAAGGTTTTCTTCGACATTGCACTGGGGATAAAACCCCTCTTGCTGAGGAACCCAGGCCAGCGTTCCCTGGCGAGCCAATTCGGAAACGTTGGCAGGCATTCCATTCCAGAGGATCTTTCCGGTGCCGATCGATTGAAGTCCCATCAAGACGCGCAGCAAGGTCGACTTGCCACTGCCTGTCGCCCCGAGCAAAGCGACGGTCTCCCCCGGTCGCAGCGAAAGAGAGATCTCCCGCAGGATCGGGGTCTTCCTTATGTTCACGGAGACCTCTTGGGCTTCCAGCATGATGAAAATCCCGGACGGAAGCGAAGATGAAAGGCAGCAATGAGAAACTGTATCGATTCTAGCGGTCCCAAGGGTCGTACCGGTCATTACGCTCACCCTTCGCGCAGGAACGCTGATGATCTTCCCCACGAAGAATCGATGACATGAGGAAACGACCTGTGCCGGACTTTCAGCATTCAGAACCTCCGGCAATGTCGATCGGGACCGAAACTCCAGGAGGCGAACATGCGATTTGGTGCCAAAACGAACCCCATTCGCTCAATCCTTTCCCTATCCCTGTTCGGCGTCTTGACGTGGCTAGCCATTTCCCTGACCGCATTCGGCCAGAACTCTCCGGTCGACCTGCCAATCGTGGCAGAGCGACCTGCGAACAAGCAGGCCCCCGAGCCCAATCAGACGCCCGAAGCAACGCAGAGAAGTGCGGCAACCATTGCGCCCCAATCCCTACCGGCTCGCGCGACCCCCAACACAGCCTTGGTGGCTTCGGGAGGGAAGGAGCGAGCCCTGCCGGAATTGCGCGCCTCCGATCTTTCGACCAGCAAAGTAGGAACCGGCAAAACGCCCAAAGACGAGGCTCGTTCGACGGCACCCCAGCCCGAAACACTCCCCTGGGGGCCCTCCCGCGAAGTGCCGCCAGTCCCCAGCACCAAGTTCTGGGTTCCCACAGCCATCTGCCATAACCCGCTCTACTTCGAAGATGCGATGCTGGAGCGGCATGGGCACGAGCGGTTTCCCTGCATGCAGCCATTCGCCAGCGGTGTCCGTTTCGTCGCCACCGCGGTGACCCTTCCCTACCTGATCACGTTGCATCCGCCTTGTGAAAATGTCTACGCCCTCGGCCATTGGCGACCCGGTTCGCAGGCACCCTGCCTAGTGGAACGAGCTCCCTACGATCACCACGCCCTCAAGACGATGATCCTGACAAGTGGGGCTGCTGCAGTCGCGATTCCCTAAAGAACTCGATTTCCCGGAGACGGCCTGGCATAGCGGCAAGCCAATAGCTGGGATTAGGTCCCCTGATTTTCTTAGGGAATCGTTCCCAGAAAAAGGAGTCGCCACTGGAACAAAACGCCGCGATCACCTACTCTGATGGGACATTGGATGGCACCGGGGAAAGTCTGAGTGACACCCAACGGGACCGAAAGTGATTTGCTCGATTTTTATCTGGTTTATCACGCGGATGGATGTCGAGAAAACGGTTGAGAAGGCTGGGGAACACTGATGGACAATCGAAGCGGGTGGATGTGGGCCTTGGTGCTTTCAGCCGTGGCGATCGCTGTGAGATTTTTGCCTGTCGAAACCAATCTAGGTTGTTTTGGGGCCCTTAGCCTTTTCTGCGGCGCGGTCATCAAAACCCCGTTGGGACTGATGTTGCCGCTGGCCGCTTTGGCGATTAGTGATCTGTTGGGCCACTGGTTCCATGTCTCGGACATGGGTCTGTATGATTATCGCACCATGGGTATGGTCTACTTGGCCTACTTGGCCACCGCCGTTTTGGGGCGTTGGATTCCAACGCATAAGCCGTTCCAAGTCGCCTTTGGAGCGGTCGCCGGCTCCGTCCTTTTCTTCCTGGTCAGCAATTTCGGAGCATGGCTGGATCCCCGCATGGGCTACGCTCCCACTTTGCAAGGCCTGGCCGATTGCTACCTGATGGGAATCCCCTTTTATCGCGCTACGTTCCTCAGCGATCTGCTGATGAGCGGACTTTTCTTTGGCGCATTCGCCCTGGCGACTCGGAACGCCACTTCTAACGCCTCCCAGACCAGAACCCTTTAAAAAAGTGGCTTAGAGCCGGCAACCGAACTGGCTCTGTGAACACCCCGCCAAACTGCGAAGGCCTTTCGCAACGCAGGTTTGGTTTTCTCACGTACCCAGGCACGCGAGTCTGCTGGGCCGATGTTGCCCTTGCCACTCCAAACGGCGATTGGATGACTTCCTATCGAACCCGAAATGCTGGCATTTCGCGGCTGGATTCCCCCCGCGTTCGACTGGTAGGAGGGGGAATCTCCATTGAGACGCTGTCGGGGCCTTCCTATACTCCGCCCGCCCCGCGCGATGGCTGTTGCATCGGGGTACTGGTACGACCATAGGATCAGCCTACCCCTTCCAGCATGGGATTGCTCTATTGCGCTGTTGGCCCTCCACCAACACGATGGCTGAGTCGCGACGCTGCGCTTGCGCATCGCCGTCGTACCTTGCGCGCATTGACTCAACGCAAGTCGCAGGGGAACCAATTGCGACGGGGGAAGTTTCGGATGGACACAATGAACTTCTTGAGCGGATATCGAGAAAATCTCTGCTCCTCGGCAAGTGGCGGCTAGTGATTGGCGCGTTGCTCTTGATTCCTGCGGTGCTGTTCAGTGCCCCGGCCCTCCGCGGACAACATCCCTCGATTTCATTCCCTCAAGAAGGCCAAGGGGAAACGATTCGAGTGCGCGCTGATTCGATGACCGAATATCGACGCGGCGCATACCATGTCGTCCATTTGGAAGGAGGTGTCCGGATTGAGCAGCAGCCGTTCTTTGCCAAATCGAACGAAGCGGTGCTGTGGATCGAGCCGGGAAGGATCGAATCCACCGAACCCAAACCAGCTCAGATCACCCTGTACCTGGACGGCAATGTAGCGGCGCAGTGGAGTGCGACGCAGCGGATCGAAGACCAACACTGGGTCCATCGGCTCAGCACCTTGGACGATCTGGAGATCCTCACCGACGGGAAAACGGCGAGGATCCCCACGTTGGAATCACGCACAGGTCAGTGGATACAGCCCAGCCTTCTTCCTAAGCCACCTGCCCTGGCCAGTCCTTACCCGCTGACATTGCCTCCACCTCAAAATCCACTGGTGTCCGCAGCGCAATTTCAGCAGAACGCTGCCTCGCCGCCAGAGGTTCTTTCAGCGCCGGCTGAATCATCCCAGCGACTGCCACTGGAAACGCAGAGCCCCTATGGCGGTTGGGAGATCGGAGAGCAGGGGGAACTGGAGGGCGCTGCCAAGCCATCGGATGGGGCAACCAGCGCCACCGGCCCCGCTAAGACGGGACAAACCGTTTCCGTGCTGCAACCCCCAAGCGACCCTCTGCTTCCAGGAGGTCCCGATGGGGGAACCAAAGTGCAGGCCCAGTCATTCCAGATCACCGGCCGATCCAGCCTCAACCCCAACATCCGCTTCGCCCCAGGCCAGCAACCTGGTCGAACGGCAGCGACCGTGACCGGGGGATTGCGCATCCGCATCGGTGGAATCCAGGTCACCGAATCCGACGGGGCGGTAACCGACTGGGGTTCGATCCTTCTGGAAGCCGATCGCGCCGTGCTGTGGACTAGCGACTTCAGTTCGATCGTCTCCAACGGGATCACCAACGAACCTCTCGAAATCTATCTCGAAGGAAACATCGTCTTTCAGCAGGGCCAGCGGGTCATCTACGCCAACCGGATGTACTACAACGTCAAAGACCGCTATGGCATGGTGCTGGATGCCGAGATGCTGACTCCGGTTCCGCAGTATGAAGGCCTGCTGCGATTGAAAGCCGACATGATCCAGCAGCATTCCGAACGCCATTTCGTCGCTCACGACGCCGCCATCACCAGCAGTCGACTTGGCATCCCGCGCTACTGGCTTCAATCGGGGAAAGTGGTTTTCCAGGATGACCGACAACCGACTCGCGATCCGCTGACCGGAGCCCCGATGACCATCGCCACCCAAGGCGGCACCAACATGGAGGCCGACGCCCGAAGCAACTTTGTCTACCTGGCGGGAGTCCCGGTCTTCTACTGGCCGATCATGAATTCGAACATCGAGCGTCCCAGCTTTTATCTGACAGGAATGAAATTCCGTCAGGACAGCATCTTCGGGACCCAAGCGATGCTCGACTGGGACCTGTTCCAGATCCTCGGAATGGAAGGCCCGAATGGAACCGACTGGATCTTGTCGACCGATTACCTCAGCGAGCGGGGTTTTGCAGTAGGTACCAATTTCACCTACGATCTTCCTGATGGGCTTTTCCCTGGCCCCACCGCCGGTCTGGTCGACTTCTGGGGGATTCAGGACGAAGGGCTCGATCGCCTGGGGAGCGACCGTTGGGACATGACCCCGGAGGAATCGACTCGTGGCCGACTTTTCTTTCGCCAGCGCAAGTACCTTTCCCAGCAGTGGGAGGTTCTGGCCGAAGCGGGGTGGATCAGCGATCGAAACTTTCTGGAGCAGTACTTTGAGAGAGAGTGGGATCTGGAAAAGGATCTGGCCACTGCCCTTCGCTTCCGGCGCTATCGCGAAAATCGAATGCTCGACCTGTGGGGACAGGTGCAGTTGAATGAGTTCTTCACCGAGACGTCGTGGCTACCCCGGGCCGATTATTATTGGTTGGGGCAGCCGATCCTCGGAGGATGGCTGACCTGGTACAGCCATACCCACGCCGGATATGGAATCCAGCGAGCGGCATCGACACCTATCGATCCGGCAGATGCTGCCAAATTCCAGCTGCAGCCTTGGGAAGTCGATGCCGAAGGGATCCGAGCAGCGACGCGCCACGAGATCGATCTGCCGATCGCTGCCGGCCCCAGCAAGATCGTTCCCTATCTCAGTGGCGAAGTCGCCTACTGGGGAGAGGACATCGGCAACAACGACCTGACAAGGTTTCTGGGGCAGGGGGGAATCCGCACTTCCCTGCCGATGTGGGCGCTCTACCCGCAGGCACAAAGTCGACTGTTCAACGTGCAGGGAATCGCCCACAAGGTCACTTTTGAAAGCGACCTTTTCTATGCCGACGCCAGTGAGAATCTGGATCGACTACCGCTCTACGATCCCCTCGACGACAACGCCCAGGAACACTTCCGGCGACGCTTGGTCTTCAACACCTTTGAAGGGACTCTTCCACCACAATTCGACAATCGCTTCTTCGCGGTCCGATCGGGCATGCAGCGGTATGTGACCGCCACCAGCACCGAAGTGGCAGAGGATCTGATGCAGGCGAGACTGGGGATCAATCAGCGCTGGCAGACCAAACGAGGTAGGCCGGGACGGGAGAGAATCACCGATCTGATGGAACTGGATCTGGAGATGCTGGTCTTTCCCAATGCCGATCGCGACAACTTTGGTGAGGAAACAGGGGGATTCCAATACGATTACCGGTACCACATCGGCGATCGCCTGACCTTCCTGAGCGACGGTTATTTCGATGTCTTCAGCCAGGGACTCAAACTGGTCAGCATCGGGGCGATGGCCAGTCGACCGGGACGAGGCGAATGGTATGTCGGCCTGACATCGCTGGAAGGGCCGATCAGCAGCCTGATCGCATCCACCACGCTGAATTACCGCATGAACGACAAATGGATCGCCACCGGTGGCATCGCCGTCGATTTGGGCGATGTCGGAAATGTCGGTGAATCGCTGGCGGTCACTCGGATCGGCGAATCGTTCCTGACCCGCTTTGGCATTCAGGTCGACAGTGGTCGGGATAACGTCTCGTTCCAGTTCAACCTGGAGCCGCGATTTCTGCCGACCAAACGGCTGGGGGCTGTCGGTGGGCAGCTGATTCCTCCAGCGGGACTTTACGGTCTGGAGTAATTCACGGGAGCCCCCAGGCCGATAGGCTGACGCTGCGAGGCAGGCTCCTTGCGAAGCAGCCTTGCCATCTCCATCACCGCCAAAGCTGCTTCCTGGCCCTTGTTCCCCACCGCCCCACCAGCTCGCTGTAGCGCCTGCTCCAAATTCTGCACCGTCAACAGTCCAAACCCAACCGGCTTCCCGCTGCCCAAGGACAACTCCATCAATCCTTGGCTTACCGCTCGGTTGATGTGCTGATCATGGGAGGTCTCTCCCTGGATGACTGCACCTAAGGCGATCACACCTACGACCTTCGGATCGCTCAGGGCATGCTGAACCCCCAGCGGCAACTCCCAGGCCCCCGGCACCCAGTGCACATCGACCTGGTCGTTGGATACTCCCTCCAGACCGAGCGTTTCCAGGGCGCCATCCAACAGACGACGGGTGATCGATTCGTTGTAGCGGGAGACCACCACCGCCACCTTCGCTCCCTTGGCAAGCCCCGACTCCTTGGTGCCACTCATCAGGTTTCCTCATTTCCAGCCAGCTCGCCCGACAGCTCGGGCCAGCTCGACATCTCAGGGGTTCCGAATGCTCATCAGAAACTCGGCGTTGGTCCGCGTTTTATTCAGACGCTGCAGCAGCATCTCCATGCCGTCGGCAGGACTCATTTCGCTGAGCGTCCTACGAAGGATCGTCATGCGTCGATACTCTTCAGGATCCAGCAGCATTTCCTCACGTCGGGTACCCGAGCGACTGATGTCGATCGCAGGCCAGATCCGTTTATCGACCAAACCTCGATCGAGTACGATCTCGAGGTTTCCTGTTCCTTTGAACTCTTCAAAAATCACTTCATCCATTTTGCTGCCAGTATCGATCAGCGCGGTTGCCAAGATGGTCAGAGAACCACCTTCCTCCACTTTCCTGGCCGACCCGAAGAAGGCCTTGGGTCGCTGCAGCGCGTTGGCATCCAGCCCCCCGGTCAGCAGCTTTCCAGACTGTGGGCATTCGCTGTTCCAGGCCCTGGCCAGTCGCGTGATCGAATCGAGGAAGATCACCACGTCGGTGCCGTACTCCACCAATCGCTTGGCTTTTTCCAGCACCATCGTGCTCACCTGAATATGCCTTGCCGCGGGCTCATCAAAGGTGCTGCTGATCACCTCGCAATGCTCCCCCCTGACCTCCCGCTCCATGTCGGTCACCTCCTCAGGTCGTTCGTCGATCAGCAACATGATGACGAACGCCTTGGGGTAGTTCTTCAGAAGCGCTTTGGCCATTTTTTGCATCAGAACGGTCTTCCCCGCACGCGGCGGACTGACAATCAGCCCTCGCTGCCCAAAACCGATCGGTGTCACCAGATCGAGCACTCTAGTTTCGATCACTGTGGGATCGGTCTCTAGAATGATCCGCTGGTCTGGATGCAGAGGGGTCAATTGCTCAAAGCCCCGCCGCTGCGACCTCATCGAAGGTTCCTCGCGGTTGATCGCCTCCACCCGAAGCAATGCAAAATACCGCTCATTCTCCTTCGGCGGACGAATCTGTCCGGCCACGGTGTCTCCGTTGTGGAGCCCAAAACGACGGATCTGCGATGGTGACACGTAGATATCGTCGGGGCAGGTCAGGTAATGGTGCGCTGGACTGCGAAGAAATCCAAAACCATCGGGGAGAACTTCCAGAGTTCCTTCGCCGAACATCAGCCCGTTGGATTTCAGTCGCTCCTTGAGGATTCGAATCACCAGATCGGATTTCTCCAGCGATTCATAACCGTCCAGACGATCGGTCCTGGCAATCTCCCGGAGTTCCTCCAGGGACAAACGCTGCAAAACGCCCATCGGCATTTCGGCAAGCGATGGTGGAATCTCAGGTGACGACGCACCCGACTCACCAATGCGACGCTGCTCCCTTGCGATCTCCTCTGCCAGCGATAAAGGCTCAAGCTGCGAATCCAATTGGCGGATTCGCTCCTCCACACCCTCCTCGCCAGGAGAGGAACGCCGAGTGAACGACTTGCCAAAGCGCCGCAACGGCCGATCCGACCGTGGTCGTTGGCTTCTTGGATCGTCGCTCATGCAGATGTCCTGATTCCCTCAGAATGTCAAGGAACATTCCGAGCCCTCTTCAAGAGTGCCATGATCTACGTGGGTGCGCAATCGGGTTCCTGCGATCCTCCCGACGGATCGACAACGCCAGCGCAGTGTACCGGCCGCACGCACCACAGAAGCGTTCTCTCGCCCGAAAAGGACAAGACAACCCCACGGTATTGGCTACCGGAACAAGTCGACATGGAACGAATTTTTCGGTGGAGTCACCAGTTCTTGACTCGAGCCCCATTATAGGCGGCAGACGAATCGAAAGACAGCCTAACCCAAAAGGACTAGATCCTTGGCGAATTCACCGCATAGGCCAGCAGGACCAGCTTCAACCTTCGATGACGTACATCTGCAGCGACCGACACCCGTGGGCGCCGATGACCAGCGACTGCTCGATATCAGCCGTCTTGGATGGTCCTGAGACGAAACAGCCAAAACCTGGAAGAGGACGCTGGAGAAGGATTCGGTAGGCGTCGTGCATGGTGGCGACGATACGGGAGCGGGGGATGACGAAAACCAGGTATTGGTTGATGAAGTAAACGACCCGGTGCTTTGGTTGCTGATCGGTCACCCAGACCGCGCCATTTTCCGCAACTGCGATATCCCCGCTACTGATGAGGAAATCGACATCCTCCAGGAGGTGCGGGTCTTCCGTGTGTGCCAGATCGACGTTTCCCGGGATTCCGTCGACAAGACTGACCACTCTCTGAGCGCTCTGCATTTCCGGGAAACTCTGCAGTCGCTTCCAGACATCCTGGACAGTTGGAAGCTGTTCAAAAGAACCACCGACAGAAGTCACCATCAGCCCTAGTTGTTCCACTAAATCCGGATAGGTGATCCAATCGCCGTCCAGAGTCTCAGGAAGGGAGCGAGCGGTAGGTAGCCGCCTGCGAAGCTGCTGAAGGATCTTCTGACGCGAGGCATCGCTCATGATCTGCCCGCCCCTTCCGACCGGCTGGTATTTGTTTGGTCGCTCGCGCTGTCGCGCTTGCGCCACTGCGCCCGGAAGCTCTCTGCGGGAGGCACCGGCAATTCTCGCCCCATCCCCCATGCATTGCCGCGGTGGTAGATCATCCATCGCGGCATCCAGCGAAGGGCTTTTCGCCCCATCCATCCTGCCATTGCATAAAGTCGCGGATGACGGAGCAACCAGCCCAGACCATACATCGCATACTTCTTGGTGGCAGGAAGGAGTTGCCGCTGCGAAATCTCTTTTCGCCAAGCGAGAAGCTGATGATGCAGATCGATTTTGACCGGGCAGACGTCGGTACACGAGCCGCAAAGGGTGCATGCAAAGGGGAGACTTTGATGTTCCTTGGCGTCCCTCGCAGGTGCCAGGATACTTCCAATCGGCCCAGGTACGGTGGTCTGGTAACTGTGCCCGCCGCTCCTCCGATAGACGGGGCAGGTATTCATGCACGCCCCGCAGCGGATGCAATGAAGCGATCGATGAAACTCCTCGCTCTCCCGGATCGCCGTCCGGCCATTGTCGACCAGGATCAGGTGCAACTGGCCGCCGGCCATCGGACCGTGAAAGTGGGATGTGTAGGTAGTGATCGGCTGACCGGTGGCACTCCTGGCCAGCAAGCGAGTGAAGACCGCAAGATCGGCCATTCGAGGAAGCAGCTTCTCGATCCCCATGCACGCGATGTGAATCGGAGGCAGGCTGGTCCCCAGGTCGGCATTGCCTTCATTGGTGCAGATGACGATTCCGCCCGTTTCGGCGATGGCGAAATTGACACCGGTGATGCCTGCCTGAGCGCCCAGGAACTGCTGCCGCAAATGCCCCCTGGCGGCTCGCGTCAGAAACGTCGGGTCCGCGTTCCCCTTGGGTGTTCCAATATGCTGGTGGAATGTCTCCCCTACTTCCTCTTTCTTGATGTGAATCGCAGGCAGGACGATATGGCTGGGCGGTTCATTGCGCAGCTGCACAATCCACTCTCCAAGGTCGGTGTCGACCACCTGCAGCCCAGCCTGCTCCAGGTGATGATTCAAATGACATTCCTCCGTCAGCATCGATTTGCTTTTGACGACGCGCTGCACGTTGTTGCGCTGCAGGATGTCCAGTACGATGCGATTGTGCTCCTGGGCATCAGCCGCCCAGTGAACCACCGCGCCCGCCTTCGTCGCAGCCCGCTCGAACTGCTCCAGCAGCTCCGCCAAATTCTCCAGCGTGTAGGCTTTGATCTGATGAGCCATCTCCCGGAGCGATTCCCACTCGGGCAGAGCAGCTGCTTGGCGATCCCGCTTCTGCCGGATGAACCAAAGTGCTCCGTCATGCCATCGCGCTCGTGCTTCGTCGGCAGTGAATGTATCGGCAAGCTGAGCATGCCCCTTGGCTTTGGCGATCATGAATCCATCTCTCCGTGGTCCCTGTTTCGGTCACCGGGACGGTTCAATTCCTCATCTCCGCAACCCGTGCGGCCGATGGCAGGGGGCGACCAGCGAGGATCTGAGCGACATGAAGGAAGGGAACTTGGTTGCCAAGGCGCCTGGCAAGCCCTTCCATGTGCATCAGACAGCTCATGTCGGTCGCCGTGATCACCTCGGCCCCCTGCTTGGCATGGTCTGCCAAACGATCCTTCCCCATCAGGATCGACACCCCCACCTCCTGAACCGCAAACGTTCCGCCGAAGCCACAGCATTCGTCGGGTCGGTCCAGCGCAACCAGTTGCAGCCCTTCCACCCTCCCAAGAAGCGACTCCACCTTCGAAGGCATCGCATCCATCCGCTCGGAGCATCCATCTAGCCGCAGCTCTCGCAGCCCATGGCAGCTTCGATGCAGCCCCACGCGATGGGGGAAACGCACGCCGAAGTGTTCCACCTTCAACACGTCTGTGAGGAACTCGCACAGTTCCCACACCCTGCCTTTGAACGATTCCCACCGAGGCCCGCAATGGTAGTCCTCGTAGTGGTTGCGAACCATCGAAACGCAACTGCCCGAAGGACAGACCACATGGTCATACGTTTCGAAGATCTCGACAAACATCTTGGCCAGAGGCGCCGTCGCCGTGGTGACCCCGGTGTTGGCCATCGGCTGACCACAGCAGCTCTGTGCCTCCGGGAATTCCACCTGGCACCCGAACCGCTCCAGCAATTCCGCCGTCGCCATCCCGACATCCGGATAAAACTGATCGATGTAACAGGGAATGAACAATCCAACTCGCATGGGGTGGCTTCCGCAGCTGGCAACAAGTGGCAGGCCGACATCCCAGCTCGTACACTGAGATGTTTTCCCTAGTGTAGGTGCATCGGCTCAGCTTTCGTAGCCCACTGTGCTGCCGCGGTGCAATTGGACGGAAGATAAAAAAAGCCTTGGATCGATACCAATCCAAGGCTGCAATGTTTACTTGGGGCAAAAGAGCAGGGTGAACAATCCACCCGGCGATCGACCTCAATTGCCTCCGAATGGGTCGTCCGATCCGGCGTCACTCTTCTTGGCAGGAGGATCTGCAAAGGGATCGTCTGAAGGCTTGGCATCGCCACCGAACGGATCAGCCGCTGGCTCGGCAGCCGGCTGCACAGGCACCTCCTCCACCTTCGGTTCAATCGACGGCTTGGGCGGTTCGACCGGCATCCTCCTCGGTTCCCCTTCGATCAACCCGTTGGCAAAAGGATCGGCGATCACCCCTTCCCCTGGCGTCGGTGGAAGTGGCGTCAGGCCGCTCTGCTGAGCCGCTTCGATGCGAGCCCTCTGGATCATTTCCTGCTGAGCTCTGGCTTGGATACGAGCGTTGCGACGGTACTTTTCGATTTCCAGTCGCTGGCAACCCTGAATCTTCTCCAAGGCCCGACCGACATTGACGACGCGCGTCGCATTGGCCTCCAGTTCGGCTCCTCGCTGCAGGTCATCTGCACCGGCTCCTGGACCCTGCAATGCATTGGTCGCCAGCCCTCGGAAATAATAGACTCTGGGATCCTGAGAACCACTGCCGATCGCAGAGGACAGCAGGTCGTACGCACACTGGTATTGCCCTTTGTTGAAGGCATGTACCGCCTGGCCAAACATCTCATCCAGGGCATCCTGGGCGAACAGAGATGGGCTCGAAAATCCAATGGCAAGGGCCAAGATCCAGCTTCCAGACCGTCTCATCACAAATGATCCTCTGACCAGCAAACAGGATTTAAGCGAGGAAGATTCCAAACAGGAAAAAGCCCCGGTCGCTTCTACTTCCCGGTGCGCCCCTGCCAGATTCAATGTAATTGCAGCCAGTCGTTCCGCAACTTTTTTCCACTCATCCCGTTTCGTCTGCGGCCAACCGGAAGCAATAGGGCGCCTGAGCGAACCGACCCAAAATGAGGCACTCGCCGCTGCTACGACCCGAAGAAACGCTAGAAGCGTCATCCCAGCGACTTGGAAAAACCGTCCCGAAGATCCCGAAGCAGCCACCCGATTCAGCGGCTACGGAAAAAAGGCCAGGACGTCGATCCGGAGGCGGGAAATAGGAAGTAACCCCGCAAGAGAGCGGTGCCAACTTGGCTGTCCCCCATCGCCGGACCAATTTGGCTCTAGCGACCAAGCAGGAAACGTCGCTGGAAACCGTCCTTTGGCCGACGGCAGAGATGACTTTCTCTTACGGGCTCCGGCTTTCTCTTCCGGGCTCCGGCAGCAATCAATTGCCGGAGGAAGACTCCAGCGGCTGCCTGACTCCACCCATTTCCCCAGGTGGATCGATCGGGATGGGAGGATCCACCATCTCTTCTACCATCTCACCCGAAGCCGGCGACTGGGAAGATAGCTCCGTAGCAACCCCTTCACCACCCACCAGCGATGGATCGAAAGTGCCTCGGCTGATCGGATTAGGCACCTCGGCCGGGACATCCGCCGGTCGGAAGAAGCGACCTCGCTGGTAGGCATCGCCGTAGGCATCCGAAGGCCACCCCGCCTCGCTCAACTGCACCTGGTGGTAGCCAAGGAGCGAACCTTTTTGGCGATGGAAGTCTTTGAGTGCGATCTGGTAATCGACCAGGGCCCGGTAATAACTGCTCTGACTTTGCGCCAACTGCTGCTGAGCCTGCAGGAGGAAATTGATGTCATCCAGTTGCGATTCGAATCGAGCCCGCAAGGCCTCTACCTGACGCTTATCGGCCTCCACACGATTGAAATTGTTCTGCACCTGCTGGTAGGAGCGATCGATCTGACGCGATGCATTGCTCAAATCGTGGCTGATCCGTAGCTCCTGCTCGTTGAGCAGGGCGACTTCGCGAGCCAGATTCAGCTGAGCAAATCGGGCTGCAGCGCTGGCCTGACGAAGACCGACCGGCAGATTCAGCTCCATCCCAGCAGCCCACTCCTGGAAATCCCCTTCGAAGATGCTCTGGTAAAGCGACTCGAACGAGTTATCCGGATCCCGGCCTCCGATGAGATGGTCGCCAAGGCCTCGCCATCGGTAGGTTGTCACGGCGTCCAGTCGTGGGCGTCGATTGAGTCGGGCTGCGATCAGCTCCAATTCCCTTCGCTTGATCTGCCACTTCTGACGTCGCACTTCGACTCGCTGAGTCAAAGCATCTCCGACAGCCTGCTCCCAGTCGAGCATCACCTCGGCCTGCGTCGGATGCTCGATAGGGCGGATCAGGCGACCATCGTTGGGGGGAAGTCCCAGCATGTAACGGAGGCGCTGCTCGGCGGCGTAGAGCCCCTGCGTCGCAGCCAGAGCGTCATTCACCTGCGCTTCGAAAAGAAAATACTGGGAACGCACCTGGGCTTCCTGATCCGCACGACCTCCACGCGCCCCCAGCTCAAACTTGGCATTGACCAACTGCCAGGTCCGCAAGGCGTTGTCCCGACCCGATACCTGCGCCTCCAGAGAACGATAGGCAAAATACAGCTCCCAGTAGGCGTCCTCAACATCATCCAGGAGGTTGATCACCCCATTCTCGAAGTCCGCGAGCGAAACGTCGTT
>JBIINB010000055.1:0-28579 GCA_044337705.1 Pirellulaceae bacterium
CCGATCGACGCTGCGGTGCATGATGCATTTGGCAGGCTGCATGGGGTGAGCAGCTTTGATATCTTCAAGCCGGAATTTCTTGATGGCGACCTTTCCCGATGGCTGGGAGAGGAATTCGCAGGCGTCAGCTGGGAAGGGAAGGTACTTTCCAAGCCAAAACCGACTCTGTCGCTTTATCACCTGGTAGGAGCCCTCGATCCGCTCAGTTCGGGAGAATTGTCCAAGCCTGTAGCCGACGGGCTTCCGGAGACGCTCGAAGAGTGGATACGCCGGGAGGGGCTGTCGCATCTGAAGATCAAGCTTTCGGGGACGGACCTGGACTGGGATGTCGGGCGAGTGGTCGAAGTGGATCGCATCGCCACTGCAGAAAGTTCGACGCGTGAATGGCGCTACTCGCTTGATTTCAACGAGTGCTGTGCCGATGAAGATTATGTGATTGATTTCCTGGAGCGGGTCGATCGCCTGAGTCGGTCGATTCATGCGAGGTTGCAGTACATCGAGCAGCCGACCAGTCGTCACTTGAGCGCGAAGAAGGGAATGACAATGCATCGCGTCGGTCGGCTCAAACCCGTCGTGATCGATGAATCGCTGATCGACCTGGAAAGCCTCCAATTAGCGAGGAAACTGGGCTATAGCGGGATCGCCCTGAAGGCGTGCAAGGGACAGACCGAATCGCTGCTTATGGCTGCCGCTGCGCAGCATTACGGAATGTTCGTCGCTGTCCAGGATCTGACCTGTATTGGTGCATCCTTCCTCCATTCCGCTTCCCTGGCGGCTCATCTGCCCAAAGTCAGTGTGGTGGAGGGGAATGGCCGGCAGTATTGCCCGGCAGGGAATCAGCTTTGGGAGGGGAAGTACCGTCCCATGTTCCGGATTCGAGGGGGCGTCGTTCCAACCGAACTATTGGAAGGAGTTGGCCTTGGCTACCAATGGCCACCGGAAATGCTCCAAGAGGAGACCAAGGGCCATGCTTGGAAGTGATTCCGGATGTTGAATCGCGGTTTGTTCCTCTGTAGGTTGCCTCGATCGATTCGAATGTTGCAAAAGCTGAGCCATTGCCGATATGCCTCCCTCTGACGCCACGCGACACCTTTCTGATGATCAACGGATCGTCATCACCTCCGTCGGGCTGACGGCACCTACAGGGAACGACCTGGAGACGTACCGAGCCAGTTTGCTGGAGGGGCGATCGGGTGTGCGCCCTTATGAGATTCGTTATGTGGGGGCAACGCTGGCGGGGGTCTGCGATTTTGAATTGACCAAGTACCAGACAAAGAAAGATGCTCGACGCGGCACGCGTGCAGGTGCCGTTGGCATCTGGGCAGCGGCCGAGTCGATTGCACGAAGCGGCATCGATTGGGCGCAGGTGGATCGATCTCGCGTGGGGATCTACCTGGGAGTTACCGAACACGGGAACGTCGAGACGGAAAACGAGATCTACAATATCAAGCAGTACGACTACGACACCCAATTCTGGTCGCACCATCACAATCCTAGGACCGTCGCCAATAATCCGGCTGGTGAGGTGGCGCTGAATCTTGGAGTCACTGGGCCCCATTACACGATTGGCGCCGCCTGCGCCGCTGGCAATGCCGGCTTGATCCAAGGGGCTCAGATGTTGCGTCTCCACGAGTGCGACCTGGCACTGGCGGGTGGCGTATCGGAGAGCATCCACACGTTTGGCATTTTTGCCAGCTTCAAATCGCAAGGGGCTTTGGCCTCCCATGACGATCCCACCAAAGCATCGCGTCCGTTCGACCAGCATCGCAATGGTATCGTCGTTTCCGAAGGTGCCTGCATCTTCGTCATGGAACGGCTTTCCGATGCCCGAGCCCGTGGAGCCAGGATTGTGGCCGAACTTGTTGGCTACGCCATGAACACCGATGCCACCGACTTCGTACTTCCCAACCCGCAGCGGCAGGCGGAGTGCGTCCGACTGGCGTTAGGACGAGCTGGATTGGAGGCGGAGCAGATCGACATTGTCAGCACCCATGCCACCGGAACGACCAGCGGTGACGCTCAAGAATGCGCCGCTCTTCGCGAAGTCTTTGCCAGTTCGCGTCGGACCCATTTCAACAACACCAAAAGCTTCATTGGCCATGCAATGGGGGCGGCCGGAGCGTTGGAGCTTGCCGGAAACCTCCCATCTTTCCAAGACGGTTACTGCCACCCCACGATCAACCTGGATCAGCTGGATCCCGAGTGCGAACTCCCCGGATTGGTGGCGGGAACTCCCAAGAAGTTATCTGGGGTCGACTACATTCTGAACAATTCTTTCGGTATGCTAGGGATCAATTCGGTTGTCATCGTCCGAAGGTTTGATCCGTCCGAGCATTAGGAGTGAAGAGTTAGCCCATGACGCCTGCTGAAATTCGCGACGAAATTCTCGATATCCTGAGTGAAATCGCCCCAGACGAAGATCTCTCCAATCTGGAAGACTCGAAGTCCTTCCGGGAGCAGATGGAGCTGGATAGCATGGATTTCCTGGACATCGTCATGGAGCTACGCAAGCGGCATCGAGTTCAGATTCCCGAAGAGGAGTATCCACGGCTTGCCAGCATGGCCAGCACGGTGGAGTACCTGGAACCCAAGATGCGGGACCTGGTGAAGTCGACCTGAGCGACGGAGACGAGGCCGGAGCGGTGGATTGATGTACGATACGATCATCATCGGAGCCGGCATGTCGGGATTGGCCGCCGGTATCCGCCTGGCCAACTACCAGAAGCAGGTCTGCATCCTTGAGCGTCATACGACCATCGGTGGGCTCAATTCGTTCTATCGGATGCATCGTCGCAACTTCGATGTTGGACTCCATGCGCTGACCAACTTCACACCGAGAGGTACCAAGCGCGGTCCGCTTGCCAAACTGCTACGCCAGTTGCGTTTCCGTTGGGAGGATTTCGATCTGGCTCCACAGGTCGGTTCGCAGATCGCTTTTCCGGGCGTCTCGCTGAGGTTTTCCAACGACTCAAGACTGCTTCGCGAAGAGATAGCTCTCGCCTTTCCCGACCAGATCGATCGCTATGATCGGATGGTGGCAGCGTTGGTCGACTACGACGACCTCAGCCAGAAAGATTTTGAGACATCAGCCCGAGAGTTTCTGGCCGACCACCTGACCGACCCGTTATTGATTGAGATGATTCTCTGTCCGTTGATGTGGTACGGAAACGCCCGCGAAGACGACATGGACTTCGGGCAGTTGTGCATCATGTTCCGAAGTATCTTTCTGGAGGGGTTTGCCAGACCGTTTCAGGGAGTGCGGTTGATCTTAAAGCATCTGGTCAGGCGATTTCGTGAGCTGGGCGGTCAACTCAAATTGCGCAGTGGCGTCTCCCGCATCGAGGTGCAGGGGCAGCGGGTTATCGGCGTGACTTTGGAGGATGGAACGCAATTGGAAGCCAAACGCGTTCTATCCAGCGCGGGAGTGGTGGAGACGATGAGGCTTTGCGGTGCATCGGCCGGCACGACGCTACCTGAACCGGGGGAATTGTCATTCATCGAGTCGATCTCTGTGCTGGATCGGCAGCCCAAGGATCTGGGTTGCGATCGAACGATCGTTTTCTACAACGACTCTGACACGTTCCACTGGAAGAGGCCAAGAACCCAATTGTGCGACCTTCGAACAGGCGTGATCTGCTCCCCGAACAACTACGACTACGGAACAGAACGAGGCGAATTGGAGGATGGCTACATCCGGATCACCACCCTGGCAGATCATGCCGGATGGGAGTCTTTATCGGCGACTGATTATCCGGTTGCCAAACTCGATTGGTACGATCGTTCGATAGCATCTGCTGTTCGCTTTGTGCCCGACTTCCGAAGGCATGTGATCGCCACGGATGTGTTCACCCCCAAAACGATTCGGCGTTTCACGTCACATGATCATGGTGCCGTCTATGGGGCGCCAAAGAAGCGCCTGGATGGGACGACGCACTTGGAAAACCTTTTTCTTTGCGGGACCGATCAAGGTTTCGTCGGGATCGTGGGGGCCATCGTCAGTGGGATTTCGATTGCCAACCAGCATTGCCTCAGGGAATCTGGCGGTTGATCGACGGATAGCGTCGTGGCTTTAGTCTTCTAAAGCCGGCATGCTTTAGTGTCCGGTTGGGCGCGCGATCAATGTCTCAATACACACCAACCACAGGCTAGTGCCTTGTGGCTGACTGAAGCAGTTGTCGCGACGAATGGACTGGATGGTTTTCCGTTAGCCGGAATGCTTTAGTGTCCAGTTGTGGGCGGAAGGGATCTGGGTGCGATTCAACGGTGGCTGTCGCGACCGGCAATCCATCTGTCTGCCTCTCGGATCTGGGTGACTCTGTGATGATATGGGGAAGTAGCCGCGTGAGTGATCAGGCGCTGTGGATCGCGCGTCGATCGACTGCCAGTGCCGCTTCATGGACCACTTCCGCGAGGGTTGGATGGGCGTGGCAGAGTCGAGCGATATCTTCCGAGCTGGCGCCAAATTCGATGGCCGAGGCGGCTTCCGCGATCAAGTCCCCAGCTCGTGCCCCTATGATATGGACACCTAGGACACGGTCGGTGGTTGCATCGGCCAGAATTTTGACTCGGCCTTCAATCTCCCCAATGGTGCGGGCTCGTCCATTCGCAGCATAGGGGCTGACACCTTTGCGATATTCGATCTTCTTTTCCGTCAGCTGCTCTTCGGTTTGTCCTACCGAAGCAATCTCTGGGTGGGTGTAGACAATCGCTGGAATGCAATCGTAATTCACGTGGCTCGCCTGGCCCGCCATTCTTTCCACGCAAACGACAGCTTCTTCCATTGCTTTATGAGCCAGCATGGCGCCGCCGATCAGATCTCCTACGGCGTAGATGCTTGGAACACCTGTGCGGTAGTTGGCATCGACAGGGACGAAGCCTCGTTTGTCGGTTTCAATACCGCAGGATTCCAGCCCGATGCCTTGATTCATCGGCACGCGACCGGTCGCCAGCAGGACGCGATCGCACTCGATGGGGTCACTGTCCTTGCAACGGACAGCGCAGCGATTCCCTTCTACCTTGGCCGACTCCACCCATTTGTTCAGCTGGAACTGAATCCCCTGTTTCTCAAAAATGCGCATGGCGATTTGCGCGATTTCCTTATCGATACCCAGAAAAATTCTATCCATCGCTTCCAGCACGATCACTTCAGAGCCCAGGCGACGCCAAACACTTCCCAGTTCCATACCGATGTATCCACCGCCGATCACCACCATTCGTTTGGGGACTTCTGGATACTTAAGGGCCGAGGTGCTGTTACCAACACGATCTCCATCCTCTTCCACTCCACGCATCGAGGCAGGTCGAGATCCAGTCGCCAGAAGTATGCGGGGTGCCCGAAACCGCACCGTTCCTTCGGAAGTCGTCACTTCGACAGTCGTTGGATCGATCAGCTTGCCCTTGCCGACGACCGCTTCGACTTGATTCTTCTTGAGTAGTTGCTGGATCCCGGACGTTAGAGTGGAGACGACTTGATCTTTGCGCCGCAGCATGGCGGCCAAGTCCAATTGGACGTCCGAAAGGCCAATGCCATGCTCAGCCATTCCATGCTTGGCTTCCTCATAAAGATGACTCGACTCCAGCAACGCCTTACTAGGGATACAGCCAACCCTAAGGCAAGTGCCACCGAACTGCTGGTTTTCATCGATGCAGACCACCTTCATCTTCAGCTGGGCAGCTCGGATCGCTCCCACATAACCTGCGGGTCCACCACCAAGCACTACCAGATCGACTTCCCGAAGACTCATCTCAAGTTCCGCCTTCTAAAAATTGGCTCATTCGCGGTTCCGTCACCCGCGCGATGGAATGTTTTCTCTTGCGGCAACCGTTCGCATTTCATCCTCATGCCTAAATTTGGAAAGCGGGGCCATGGCACGCAAGAAGATCCAGGTTCCCTTGCGCGATCCCTTGGTACCCAGGGCAGCGATGAAATGCAGGGTTTTTTGCCGACGGTGCAGGGAGGAACTCTCTCGCCGTGCGTCCCTGTATTCTAATCCGGCAATCCTTCTGCGGGATCGGGCAACCGGATTAGATAGGTTGACCCTGCATGGTCGCCAGAAGCACCCGGCTGCCCGCGCGGTCCCGGTGCTCCCCCAGCACAATGCCCTGCCAGGTCCCCAGGGCCAGGCTGCCAGCGCGGATCGGTATCGTCAGATCGCTCCCGATCATTGCGCAAAGCACATGTGCCGGCATGTCGTCAGGTCCTTCGTCATCGTGCCGGAACGGAAATTCCCGAGGCACCAGTTGGCGAAAGAGGTCACGCAGGTCAAGGAGAACCCGAGGGTCGGTGTTCTCGTTGAGGGAGAGCGAGGCAGATGTGTGCTGAAGGGATAGATGAAGCAAGCCGACTGCGATACCTGCAATTTCCGGAATCTGCTCTTTCACGTCCTCCGTAATCCAATGAAAACCGAAGGGTTTGGGAGAGAGTTGAATCGACTTGCTGAGCCACATTTCCGTTGCCGCCTAAAAAAATAAAAAAAATTTTTGACTCGTTTGCCACCCAATTTTCGCTCTATCCGCTCGCCGGGATCCAAGGAAACTATGGTCTGATCGATTTTGCACAAGCTGCCGGCTTTCCGAGAAATTCCCCTTGACGCATCGGCAAGGGAAAGCTTTGCCCCATTGGTCGCTTTCCGGCATCGCTTCGACGGATCGATGCCGGAAAGGACTGCGTATTCTTCACGGCTTGCCCAGGAAGCTTCTGCGTCGCATCGACGGCGGGGATCAGTCCGGGAAGCCCGAATTTCCTTGACTCACCATTCTCTCCGCCAATAATACCAAGTCTGCCGATGGGAAGATGTCGAGGCACGGCCGGCCGCAGGCCGATTCGACGCTGCCAGACAAAACGGTTGCTCCAGCAGGCTGGATTCTCCGAATGTTTCGGAGTGCCTGATGCGATACAGGAAGGTCCGCTGGGATCGCCGATAGGATTCGGTGCATCGCGGGCTGCCACAGTGGTTCCCTGAGAGGAACCGACGATTGAAGGGGGGAAGGAATGAGCGGTTTTTGCAAAAATGTTTTTGAGGCGATTCTCAAGTACGGGCATGACGAGGATTTCGATCCTCAGGCCGACAACAAGTTCCAGCCGACGGACGCGCCAGCCGGGTCGTTGGAGAAGATCGAAATTCTTCGCCAGCGAGTCGAATTGGGTCAGCCTTTGTGGCACAACGATGACCGTGTGGATTACAGCGGTCTGACTGGTGCCATCCGGCCTCGTGAGTGATCGATTCAAACCGACTCCTTGGTGAGATCGGCAATCCAATATCATTTCAAAGCCCTGGTCGTTCCGATCGGGGCTTTGTTGTTTTGTTAGCTTCTTTCGCAGTCCGGAAAATCGACATGGCCCTTCCATGCATACTCCAGCACCCCGCCGTCAATTAGGTTCCAGCGATCTATGGGTCAGTCCTGTCGCGCTAGGCTGTTGGCCAATGTCGGGAGTCAGTTCGCTAGGAATCCAACCATCCCAGTGTGTTGAAGCGATCGAGTCTGCGTTGCAGCTTGGCGTCAATCATTTCGATACGGCCTACAGCTACGGAAAGCAGGGAGAAAGCGACCGCTTGTTGAGGCAGGTTTTGTCAGGGCGATGGGATCAGGTCGTCGTCGCCAGCAAGGTAGGAAGTCATTACGATCACCAGGGCAATCGACAACTGGATGCATCGCCCGCCAGATTGCTCGCCGATGCGGAAGAGATCCGGCAACGCTTGGGGGTCGACCGCATCGACTTGATGTATCTTCACGCGCCCGATGGAAAAACTCCAATCGAACGATCGGCAGAGGCACTAGCGGAGTTGCAGCAGAAGGGGATCATTCGCTGGATCGGGGTCAGTAACACGACGCCAGAAGAGACGCTGGCATTCGCTTCGATCGCGCCCATCGTGGTTCATCAGCCACCTTTCAACATGCTGCAGCAGGAGACATTGCAATCGTTGCGTGCTGCCCTTCATCAGTTGAGTGTGGGTGCTGCCGTCTATTGGCCCTTGATGAAAGGTCTTCTCGCTGGGTCGATTCGCTCCCTGGAGCAACTCGATCCAGCAGACCGGCGACGTAGCTACCCCATGTTTCAAGGTGAGCAGTGGGAGTTGAATAGGCGATTCATCGAACGTTTGGATGGGCTTGCGAAGGAAGCCGATACGACGATCGTTCGGCTGGTGGTCGGCTGGACGATGGCGCAACCGGACGTAGCAACTGTGCTATGCGGAGCCAGGAACGCGGATCAGATCGCTCAGGCCGCCCAGGCGATGGTGGATCCTTTGCCGGAGGATTTGTTGGGCAGGGTCGATCGGTTGGTCGAGGAGCGGCTGTCGGTCTGAGCCATTGGAATGCATTTGCCATGCGGATGTATCATTCCGGAGAGCCGATATCGGTGAGCAAAGGCAGGTGAGGATTCTGTTTTTTGAAGCGCGAACGAGAGCCAGTTATTTGGACCGATCGGCTGGATGGCGTTGGTAGGCAGTCTTACTGAAACAGCCAAGACCTCAAAGGCGTCACCAAAGCGGATAATCCTAGGCGATTACTGCCGAAATGCCGACCAGCGAATCCCAAGCTTTCGCATACGGGCACGGAGGGTATGAGGGTTGATATCGAGTAGCTTTGCGGCACCGCGATCTCCTTCAATGCGACCTTGGGTCACAGCCAGTGCCTGTTCGATATGCGCTTTCATCGCCTGATCAAGTGTCGGCAGGTTCACCTGGCTGTCGAGAGTGCGATCAGTTAGATTCCCCTGCAGCGTTGGATGGAGTTCGCTGCTGGAGATCGGACGGCCTCCGAACTCATTGGCAATTCCGAGCGCTTTAGCGACTTCCAGCGAGCTACCGTTTCCCAGGATCGCGGCTCGGTCGATAACTGCATGCAATTCACGGATATTCCCCGGCCAAGGATAGTCGCTCAGCAATTCCAAATCGCGCGCCGTCGGCTCCACCATGGGTAGACCAAACCGGGTTGAGGCTTTCTGGAGAAAGTGGCGCACCAGTTCAGGAAGATCCTCTTTGCGATCCTGGAGCCGCGGGAGGAGGATTGGAAAGACATTGATTCGGTACCACAGGTCTTCACGGAAGGAGCGAGACTTGACCATTGCCGCCAGATCGCGGTGCGTTGCCGCGATGATTCGCACATCGACAGAGATCGGTTGACGTCCACCCACACGTTCGACCTGATGGTCCTGCAGGACACGCAGCAGTCGAACCTGAGCCGCCAGTGGGAGTTCTCCGATCTCATCCAGGAACAGCGTCCCGCCATCGGCACGTTCAAACCACCCCTGATGCTGATCGACCGCTCCTGTGAAACTTCCTTTTTCGTGCCCGAATAGCTGGCTGTCGATCAGCTCGGATGGAATCGCTCCGCAATTGACCCGAATGAACGGCGCAGCCGATCGCCGACTCTTCAAGTGAATGGCTCGCGAGACAACCTCTTTGCCTGTACCTGTCTCTCCGAGAATCAGAACGGGGAGGTCAGACTCTGCGATCAAGTCGATGCGTTCGAAGACCTGCCGTAAGCCCCTGTTCGCCCCCACCACTTCCACTTCGTGGACTTGAGATCTCCCCAGACGCGATAACAACGACGTGCGGTCCGCCTCGGCTGCTGCTTTCAGCCGCTTGATCTCCGCCAACCGCACATCGTTCAAGACGGCGACCGATAGTGGTTCCAACAGAGCGGTTGCCAATTCCACTTCGTTCTGGCCAGCAGAATGCCTCCAAGAGAGTATTGCCCAGCTTCCATGCCTTCCCTCCAGCAGCATGGGGCCGGCGAGCGTTCTATCTGGCCGGGTGCGTTCCGCAATGCCATCTCCCAGCAGCATGTCCAGTGGCAGTTCGCTCGCCAAAGATGCGTCACTTTGCCACAAATGCCCAGAACGGATCCAGGGCAACAATTTACCGCTCCATTGAGATTTGATCGGTATGGGTTGACGTACCCGCTTGCCTGGGATGCTGGTCGCGATCAACTGCACCGCTCGATCATCCAGTTCGAGAATCTCGATCGATACCAGCGGAACGGATGCCCGAAGAAGATCGACGGTAGCATGAACGGTCTCCTGGAGGTCGAGATGCTTGCCGACAATTCGCCACACCTCGCGACTCAACGACTGCCGATCGTTTGACATAGCCTTTGGCTTCCCTTCCCAATCCATCAAATAACACAGCCAGCAAATGCCACGGTTTTTGGCCGTCATATTTGCTGCTTCTAGATTCTATCGCCGATTCTTAATCGGGTGTGGCAGACATTTTTCGGGGGCGTTCCGGTGGCGGCAGCGACTACGAGAACTGTCTGTTTTCCTGATTTTCCCGACGTTCTGGCTGGGATACCCACTCCATCCGGCCTCTGCGGTATCCCCACTGGAGGGCTCCTAAGCAAATCCAGTGCCAAGTGGTTGGCATCCCAATTGCTAGTCGGATCTGGCTGCCGGCGGGAGAAGGCAATGGGTTTGTTAGGAAGGGAACGGAGTATGGGATGGCAGGGTTGGCGTCGTATGTTGTGGTCGATTCTGATTCTGTCGACGGTAGGCTGTGGTGCCTCGAGCAAGCCGGGGGAGGGAGTACCGAGCGTCCGTATTCTCAACGTCTCCTACGATCCGACGCGTGAGTTTTACCGCGAGTTCAACGAGTCATTCGCCCGCTATTGGCTGGAGACCAAAGGGCAGCGTGTGGAGGTGGAGCAATCGCATGGTGGAGCTGGCAAACAGGCGCGCGCTGTCATGGATGGCCTGGAGGCGGATGTCCTGACGCTTGCGATCGGTTACGACATTGACGTCATGGCTGAGAAGACCAATCTTCTTCCAGCGGATTGGCAGGAACGATTGCCCCATGAGAGCGCGCCCTACACATCGACGATTGTCTTTCTTGTGCGTCGAGGCAATCCCAAGAATGTCCGCGACTGGGGTGATCTGTCCAGGGAGGATTTGGAGATCATCACACCCAACCCGAAGACCAGTGGGGGAGCCCGTTGGAATTATCTGGCGGCCTGGGGGTATCGGGTGATCGAGGAGTTGGGGGGGCTTCAGAAGGTAAAGGACGCCACTCCTGAAGATCGTGCAAAAGCCGATCAGGTTGCCAGAGAGTTTATCGGTAATCTTTTCCGCAAAGTCCCGGTGCTCGACTCCGGGGCTCGCGGTGCTACCAGCACCTTTCTCCAGCGAGGCATCGGAGACGTGTTGCTGACTTGGGAGAATGAGGCCTATATGGCGATTCAGGAGGCAGGGGTGGGGGATGTGGAGATTGTCGTTCCTTCCATCAGTATTTTGGCCAGTCCTCCAGTGACCGTGGTCGATCAGTATGCCGAACGACATGGAACACGTGCAGTGGCAGAGGCTTATCTGAACTACCTCTATTCCGAAGAGGGTCAAAAGCTTGCCAGCAAGCATTTCTTCCGTCCTGTATCGGGAGCCGCAGCTCGTCGGGCACCATCGGAGGCGGGAGACAAGATCGAGCTCTTCAAGCTTGAAGATATCTTCGGCGACTGGAAAACGGCTCAAAAGACCCATTTCGATGATGGTGGATCCTTCGACCAGTTGTATCAACCGGAAAAGTGATCGCATCGATCGTCCGATTGCGACTGGGTGAATTCAGTCAGTGAGGGAAACATGGCGAGGCGTTCGGCGCTTCCTGGATTTGGACTGACGATGGGGATCACATTGACCTATTTAAGTCTCTTGGTCTTCCTGCCACTAACCGCCTTGCTGATGAAGGGGATTTCCCAGCCTTGGGAATCCTTTGCGACGGCAGCCTTTCATCCTCGGGTTCTCGCTTCCTATCGATTGACGTTTGGAGCCGCATTCCTGGCAGCTCTGGTCAATACGATTTTGGGATTTCTGGTTGCCTGGTGTCTGGTTCGATACCGGTTTCCTGGACGCAAACTGATCGATGCGCTGATCGATTTACCTTTTGCGATTCCGACGGCGGTATCCGGCATTGCGCTGACTTCGATCTATGCACGAAACGGCTGGATTGGGCGGTACCTTGAGTCGGTGGGGCTGGAAGTTGCGTTTCGACCACTTGGGGTCTGCCTGGCGATGGTATTCATCAGTTTCCCCTATGTGATTCGGACCCTGCAGCCTGCCCTGGAAGAGCTGGACAGGGAGCAGGAGGAGGCTGCAGCATGTCTGGGGGCATCTCCCTGGCAGATTGTCTTTCGAGTGCTGCTGCCGACCGTAGCGCCCGCGATCGTCACGGGGTTCTCGCTTGCTTTTGCGCGTTCCCTTGGCGAATACGGATCGGTAGTGTTCATCTCAGGCAACATGCCCTACAAGACAGAGATCACCTCTCTGATGATCATCACCAAGCTGGAGCAGCATGATCTCCTTGGGGCCGCATCGATCGCAACGGTCATGTTGCTCTCCTCGCTGTTTTTGCTTCTGGCGATTCACGCCTTCCAGTGGCGGATGGCGAGGCATAGCGTTCAATGAACCAAGAGGGAGCTGGGGAATTGGCGATGAACAGGAACCGGGGATGGCTGGACCGCTTGGCGTCGGGCATTGCCATTGCGTTGACGATGGCAATCGTCTTTGGTCTTCTGGCCATTCCGGTTGCTTCCATCTTCTTCGAGGCGCTGCGTGAAGGATGGAACGTCTTCGCGCGGTCGCTTGCGGATCCCGCTGCAATCTCTGCGATTCAACTGACATTGCTGGTGGTGGCCATCGCCGTGCCGCTCAACACCATCTTCGGAGTGGCAGCTGCCGTCGCGCTAACGCGTTATGAATTCCGGGGCAAAACAATCCTTGGGTCGTTGATCGATCTCCCATTCGCGGTATCCCCAGTCATTTCCGGTCTCATTTTTGTGCTGCTTTTCGGCAGCCAGGGATGGCTTGGGCCGATCGTTGGGAAGCTTGGATTTCAAATCATCTTTGCCATCCCCGGGATTGTTCTTGCGACGATATTCGTCACCGTACCGTTTGTCGCCAGGGAGCTGATCCCGCTCATGCAGGAGCAGGGCAGTGAGGAAGAGCTAGCTGCGATTTCCCTGGGCGCGACCGGATGTCAGACCTTCTGGCGGATCACTTTGCCGAAAATTCGCTGGGGATTGTTCTACGGCGTCGCTCTCTGCACCGCTCGTGCCCTAGGGGAATTCGGTGCCGTCTCCGTTGTCTCAGGCCATATCCGCGGCAAGACGACGACGATGCCTTTGCATGTCGAAATTCTTTACAACGAGTACAACATCCCGGCCGCATTTGCGATGGCCTCGCTGCTGGCAGTCGCTGGACTCGCTTCCCTAGCGGTCAAGGAATTTCTGCATCATCGGATGGTGCGTCAGCGGCAGCAGGATGCAGTCCAGCTTCCTGGTTCATGAGTCGATCGGCATGTGGCAAAAGCTACGGAGTGTCTGGAGGGCAGGAAGAACACGATGACGATTGAACTGAGACAGATTCACAAGCACTACCAGCAGTTTGCGGCGCTGGATGGCATCGACCTGAAGATTCGCGATGGTCAGTTGACCGCACTTCTAGGACCATCGGGATCGGGGAAAACCACGCTGCTCCGCGTTATTGCAGGACTGGAGTTCCCCGATAGCAATCCGGGGTCGGCTCTGCTTTTTGACGGCAAGGATGTGGCCGCCAGCGAGTCGGCCAAGCGGAAGATCGGATTCGTTTTCCAGCACTATGCCCTCTTCAAGCATATGACGGTTGCCGACAATATCGCCTTCGGTTTGCGGGTGAAACCGCGCCGTGAGAGGCCGTCGGAGGCGAAGATCAAGGCTAGGGTCGATGAATTGCTGAGCCTCATCCAGTTGGCAGGCTTTGGGAATCGATATCCCAGCCAGCTTTCAGGTGGGCAACGACAGCGCGTCGCATTGGCACGCGCTCTGGCGGTCACCCCCAGATTCCTTCTTTTGGATGAGCCATTTGGCGCACTGGACGCCAAAGTGCGTCAGGGCCTGAGGACTTGGCTGAGGCAGCTTCATGAAGAACTTCAGATGACGACCATTCTGGTAACGCATGACCAGGAAGAGGCGCTGGAAGTTGCTGATACGGTCGTGATCATGAACCGGGGCCGAATCGTACAGGAAGGGACCCCCGAGGAGGTATTTCATCGACCAGTCAATCATTTTGTGATGGACTTCCTGGGTCGAGTCAACGTGTTTCGCGGCCGCATGGACGGAGATCAGGCTCAGCTGCTGGGGAACCTGGAAGCTCCCAAGCCCAGCCAGGAGCAGATCCCGCTGTTCGTGCGCCCGCATGATTTGGAGGTAGACCGGAAGCCTGGCGATTCGGGATTACCAGCCACCATCCAGAGAATAGGACAAGGTGGGAATTTCGCGCGGATTTATGTCGAACTGCCAGATGGTGGCCAAGCCACGGCGGAATTGCCCTGGTCGCGGTTTCACGAGTTGAGATTGCAGCGAGGGGAAAAGGTCTACCTGAGAGCTCGTGCAGCACAGGTGTTTTCTCCCGATAGCTTGCCGGCTGACTATCAGATTTGAATCAACCGGTCGCTAACCGATGCCTCGCCGACCGACTGCCCGTTGCCTTGCCCTCCATCGCTCGGTTCGCGAAGAAATCCAGGCTTCTTCGAGTCTTTTCCAATCGCATCAAGCCAAGGCGCCATGCCGCTTCGTTTCCGTTGGACACAGCCAATGGCCAGTTGCCAGGTTGCGGTAAACCGGTAGTCCCAGGGATGCGCAAGACCAGTACAGATTCCTGCATCGCCTCCCATGCATCGCGCAACCAGCCATGAATGGTGATTGGGTAATTTGCTAGATCCATCATCTGTCACGGATCGTTTGGGGCTTAACTCTTCAGCAGAGCAGCCAATCAAGGTGTGGGATATCCATTCATTGCAGTAATTTGCAGTCCCAAAGCGGATTCCTTGATCTTTTCGATGAAAGTGTCAGCCATGGCACAACCGTTGCATTTGGTCATCGGTGGGTGCCGGGGTTGTCTCGGTTGAGACGACTTCGGGGCACCCTTGCTGAAGGGAATGTGATGGCGATTGGTTTTGAAATGGAAGTCGAACGGCGGTGGTTGCTTCGCTTTGTCGCAGTGCTGTGGGGTCTTGGGGCGACTGCCGGGTGCAGTCGAGCCCCTGACCGGCTTCCGGTGGTTCCAGTTCAGGGAGTGGTGATCTTTCAGGATCAGCCGCTGGCTAACGCTTTGGTGACGTTTCATCCTGCGGAGGGAAGTGATCCAAGAGCCACTAGTGGTCGAGCCACCAGTGCAGCCGACGGGACCTTTGCACTCAGCACTCATGATGCAAATGATGGCGCATCCATCGGTAAGTATCGGGTGACAGTGGAATGCTATCAGATTCGCGGGGAAGGGAGTCAGTGGGAACCTGGCCCGAACATTCTCCCGCCGCTCTATGCCAATCCTTCGACCACACCGATTGAAGTGTTGGTGACCAAGGAGGATGCAAGCGTCAAACGGATCGAAGTCAAATGAATTATCGAAACTTAACAATCCATGAGTCTCTTTTCCTGCGGGACTCACGCCAACAATCGTTCATGCAGGCAATTGATGAATCCAATCCAAGGAATCGAAGAATGAAACGTACAAGCAAGGGAATGCGAGGCTTCACGCTTGTGGAGCTGCTTGTGGTGATTGCAATTATCGGAATCCTGGTGGGGCTGTTGTTGCCTGCCGTCCAGGCCGCTCGCGAAGCGGCTCGCCGGATGCAGTGCAGCAACAACCTCAAGCAACTGGGGTTAGCCGCTCAGAATTTTGAATCGGCCTACAAGCTGCTTCCCTCCAGCGTGCGTCCGGGTGGACTGACAACACTACCGCGCGTCGCAGGGTTGACGTTCACGCTTCCTTACATCGAGCAAAGTGTGCTTTACGACCGATACGATCAGAGCAGAAACTGGTTTGATCCAGTGAACCTGCCGGTCACTTCGTCTCGCGTTGCCACTTTCGCATGCCCATCGACGCCCAACCCCGAGCGTTTGGATGGAGTGCCGGAGCTGTCGCCTTGGACCCCCACGTTCGTCGCTACCACCGATTATTCACCGACGATTGGAGTCGATCAGCGATTGCGAACCTCCGGATTGATCGATCCGACGGGAGATCTTACTGGGGCACTTCCAAAGAACGGCAAGCCGAAGTTCCGAGATATCACCGATGGTTTGTCGCAGACGATCCTCTATGGAGAGTCGGCGGGACGACCTACGGTGTATCGCATCGGCAAAAAGTTTGGTGGCGTTCCGACTCAGAGGACCAATGCGGGAGGATGGTCTCGTCCCGCCAGCGACTTCTCCCTGGATGGTTCTACGCGAGATGGTCGAATTCTTCCGGGGCCTTGCGCCATCAACTGCACCAATGGTGAAGAGATCGCAGGTGCTGCGTTCCCTCACCCCTACTACGGTACCGAAGGGACGGGAGAAGCTTACAGCTTCCACCCGGGCGGTGCCAACTTTGCGATCTGCGACGGTTCGGTCCAGTTCCTGGGAGCAAACACCGACATCCGCATTGTTGCGAGGTTGATCACCCGAGCTGGTGCTGAGCTTACCGGTATCGAAGAATAGTTGTTCCATCGAGCGAAAGATTCCCTGCACTCCTTGGATTCGCAAGGGGTGCAGGGATTGCAGGAAGCATCCGCAGGAGCCCAACAGCAGCTCTCCTGTCCGCCCGCCCGATAACTAGTCAGTCGCCTGCCGTTCGCCGAAAACTTTTGCGAAAGAAGTGATCCGATTCTTTTACCAATCGATGTCGCATCTCCATCTTGCTCTTGCTCAGCGTAGCGGTGCTTGTGATCGTAAACGAATCGGCCACCCTACCCGCCATCTGTGAATCGTCTGTTGCGACTACGGTTTGAAAGACACTTTGACGACGAGCAGCGTGCTATCGGACTGAGTAGGAGTAGGAGTAGGAGTGAATTCCTGTGACAAGCCATCCGCTAAAATGGCTGTCAGGGCACTGCGAATTTGATGGCTAGCTGGATCTGCCTCGCCATGCGATCGACTTTCCTGTGCGCGCCATCGAGAAAGCTTTCCACTGCAGCAGGAGAAACCAGAGCAGGGAAAGGGGGTGAGCCAGAACTCCAGCTAGGGGCTGCTCCAATCGCCTCGCAATCAGGAAGCGTGGGATCCACGTAGCCAATCCCGCCAGGAGCAATAGAGTCTTTAGCAGAGGGGACCAATTCCACCACCATGCTGCTCCAAGAAGAATCCAAGGGCCTATCGACGCGCCCAGCAGCAGCAGGGTAAAGATCGCAAGCTGCGGCATCCTTGCAATACCCTCGGTGGCATTCTTCAGCAAGCCGGTCCGGACCTGCTGAGTGTTGTGGTACATCCTGCAGACTGCCAGATCGCTGGCATTGAAGAAATCGGTTGCCAGTCCCGATTTGCGATAGGTTTTCGGCAACTGAATGCCATCGTGGCGAGAGCCGCGAATGGCAGAGTGCCCACCGGTCTGTTCGTAGGCATCTCGTCTGCTGCAGAACAGTTGCCCGCAGCCTGCCGAAAATGCGGGATCGGTTCCCGCCCGCATCCGATCGATCGGCAGGTAACCAAGCAGCAGGAAATGCATCATCGGGATCATCCACTGCTCGGCCCAAGTACCCATCTCCTGTCTTGGGAAACCACTGAGCAGAGGGGCCTGAGTGGCCAACTGCTGGGCGACGATTCGCTGGATGGCGTCAGGGGTCATCCGCACATCGGCATCCAGGAAGAGGAGATACTCGGCGGTGGCTCCTTGAGCCCCCCGCCAGCAGGCATGCTGTTTTCCATTCCAGCCATCGGGCAGCTTCCCCGCCTCGATCCTTCGAATCTGAGGGAAATGTTCGGCGATGCGGTCGACCAATTGAGGAGTGCTGTCCTCACTGGCATCATCGACGACCACCGCTTCCCAGTTGGGAAAATCACTGGCCACCAACGTCTGAAGCGATCGCTCGATGGTTGCTTCTTCATTGCGAGCGGGAATAACCACACGCACCGATTTTTCGCCGGCGGCATCCAGCCATTTTGGATCGCGCGTAGCGATGCGGAAAAGAGTCAGGTTCTTGAGCACCATCAGTGTCGGAAGGCAGACAAGGAGGATTACCAGAAGGGAGCAGACCCAGATTGCGATCGACATCATCACGGCTCCTTCTTGCGCGAATGGGAAGGTTGAAAAAGCTTTCCGTGAGATAATTCAACCTGCTTCCCACGCCATCGCCCGCTCCAAGACCGCATCCGATCGTACCAAGAGGTGCGTGTCGCACCGCTCCAGAGAACCTCATCGAATTGATTCACGTGGCGATTTTGTGCGTCGTGGGCAAGCGAGCGCTGAGCGGTTCGGAGCGCTTCGGTCAATTGCTGATGCCAGGAGGCTTTTTCACCTCCGCGAGCCGTTATCGGAGAGCCGAATCGGCATAGGGCTTCTGGAAGTCTCTCCTCCCAGAAAGGATATTCGATCGCCAGTGGTACCAGATACAGTGGGCGGTTTGGTCCATCGGAACTCGTTTCGTCCCAGCGGCTGGCAAGGTGGGCAAGACCTGGCATCAATTCCGCCTGGTGATCGCGAGGGTCACAGAATCTTCCTTCCGGCGTCAGCCAGATGGAAGCCGATGGGAGTCGCAGGATGTCCCGTGAATTCTGCAGAAAAGCAGTAACTCCGGCTCGTCGGTCTCGTGCTATTCCGAAGAATCCAAGCTTCTTGAGGACGCGATACTTTTCGAGTGCCTCCTGGTCGATCGGCGCAAACAAATGCCGCTGCGGGAAAAATCTTTCCTTGAGCAGGACCGCCACCAGGGGATCCCACCATCCGGGATGGTTTGCATAGACGATCAACGCGGAGTCGGGAGGGACGGGATTTTCAGACAGGGCACGGGAATCCACTGCAAAGGCATGGAAGTGCTTCCGCATCAGTCGTCGCGAATAGCCGACGAAGCCGCGCACCAGCCATGCCGAAGGGATGTCCACATGCTGTTGCCTGGGAACCATCAACGGGTCTTCTCCAGAAGTCCTTTCTGCGCATCCTGATCGAGTGCATCGGCTGCGATCCATCCGCTCATCATCACCATCGGCATTCCTGGTCCGGGATGGGCTGCACCGCCCGCAAGATAAAGACCTCGCATATCCGGGCTGCGATTGGCTGGCTTGAATGCGCCAAGATACTTTCCATGGCTGGCCAAGCCATAAATAGCTCCCTGGAGGACTCGATATCTTTTGTGGATCCCCTCCGGTGTCAAAGCATTTTCTGTGACGATCCGTTCCCGGATGTCAGGCATTTTTCCTGTCGTTTCCAGTTTGCGAAGAATCACTTCCCGGTACTCTGGAAGCATCTTCTTCCAGTCGTGATGATCGCGCAGATAGGGTGTATGTACAAGGATATACAACGCCTCGCCACCGGGAGGCGCAACCTGGGGTTCACTGATCGACGGAGCGCAAAGGTATGCCGTGGGGTCGGGCGCTGGTTCCCCTCGTCGATAAATCGCATCGAACTCCTCATGGGGATCGCGGGAGAAAACGAAATTGTGATGCAGCAAATGATCGTATTTCTTTTTTAGCCCCAGGTAGAGCACGACACCCGAGCAAGCTGGTTCGTATTTGCGGCGTTTCTCAAATCGGTCGTCGGCCGGTGTCTTGGCCATCAGTTCGCGATGGGTTCGTACCGCATCGCAATTGGATACAACAGCATCAAATTCCAATCGCTCACCGTCCTCCAGAACCACTCCAGCGACTCGCCCTCCCTCCGATACGATCTGCTGCACGTCCGACTGGGTACGGATGGTCACTCCTAGTTCCATGGCCAGCTTCTGCAGCGCCTCCGGGACGGCGCGCGTTCCTCCGATCGGATACCAGACACCTTCCTCCGTCTGCATGTGAGCGATCCCGCACAGCACGGCGGGGGAGGCTTCTGGAGAGCTGCCGACGTACTGGGTGAAATGGTCGATCATCTGAGCGGCCTTTTCGTCGGGTACGTATTGGCGTACGACCTGAGCCACCGATTTGCCCATTCGAAGCGACAGAACATCGCGCAGCACCGCCGGAGAAAACGCGCCCTTGAATTCCAACGTATCCGCGATCCCACCGACACTCTTCCAGAAAAAGAAGCGATCGCTGACGTCGTGCAGCTGACGGGACATTTCGATGAAACGACCATATCCTTCCGCCGCTGCCGTTGGCGTTGCGGAAAAACGCCTTAGATTTTCCTGCATCTGCCGTACATCGGCTACCAAGTCCAGCGTCGATCCGTCCTCGAAGAAACATCTCCATTGCGGATCCAAAGCCACCAGCTCCAGGTGGTCTTCCATCCGCTTGCCGGCTTCCTCATAAACGCGCCGAAGCACCGAAGGAAGGGTCAGAATCGTCGGCCCCATGTCGAAGCGAAACCCGTCTTGTCTCCAGACCGCCGCCTTCCCTCCTACCCACTCGTTCTTTTCCAGCAACGTGACGCGATGGCCTCTGGCAGCAAGGGTGCAAGCGGCCGTCAATCCCGCTAGGCCGCTTCCGATCACCCCAACTGAACGCTTGGTTCCGACGCGCTGAATCATCTTCGATTCCTCCCGAATCCTTTGAAGTGCATCCTGTAATCATGTCGAATGTTTTAGGCCGAGCTTCACAAGGTAGCGAGTGACCGGTCGCTTGCGGCTGCCGCAAGTGCGACTCACCGATCGACAAGTTCTCCATCGCTCATTGTTGCTTGTTTCGCCTACCCGCTTCCGCTAAGCGCTTCCAGCCTTCTAGTTTTTTCCGCCATGTCGACCCATGACGACTAAGCATGATCCCTTTGAGGATATCCAATTCCGTACCTTTTTTGGAATCCAAATGGGGCAGCCAGCGACCTAGGCGTTTTGCCACAACCTGTGGACGTGTCATCGCCAGCAGTCCTTCGCGTCCCCGAGTCACGCCGTACCCACTTTCACCAAAACCGCCAAATGTTAACTGGGGATCGGCTGTAGGTACAAAAAGGTCATCCAGCAGGATCGTGCCAACTTGGACGTCGGAGCTTAACCGTTCCGCAATAGAATGGCCGCCAAAAAAAACGCATGACAGGCCGTATCGCGATATTCGAAAGAAACTTTGCAGTGCCTCCGTCGACTCCAGGCGACTTATCGCCAGCCACGGTGCGAAAACATCCAGGTTATCGACTGGACTTGGGTGCGGGCAGTCGACCAGCACCAGAGGCTTGGTTGTTGTTACGGTGGACCCTTCCGGCGACTCGGGAAATCCAATGCCCCCCAGGCTCGTAGCCCCCATCTTCTGCGCATCCTCCCAGGCCTGCTTCAGATGCCTAAGCGAAGAGGAAAGGACTGGAATGTTGTCGATGGTTTGCAAGTGCCGGTTCGTTTTTTCGATCAGATCCGAGTAGACCTTTGTGTGGCAGAGGACACGCCGAATCGCCATGCAAGTACAGCTTGCGTTGAAAGTTAGGCTGTAGGCAATCGCCGCAGCAGCCCGATCCAGATCGGCGTCCTCCCAGACGACGCATGTATCGCAGCCGCTCAATTCCAACGTAGCGGGTGTCAGGCGAGTTGCCAGTTGCTCAAGCACCTTGCGACCGGTTGTGCTGGAACCGGTCAAGACGACATGTTCGACTCCCTGCTGCATGGCTTCCTGAGCTTCTGATGGATCGCTTCCCAGCACCAAAACGCAATCGTGCGGAAAGCCAGCTGTTGCCAGTAGGTCTTTCCAAGCCTCGGCCACGCGTTCCCCACCAGGCGGCGGCTTGAGCAGCACGGAATTACCGGCGACCAATGCCTGAAGCGACTGGACACCCATCAGAAGCAGCGGATAATTCCAGGCCCCGAGGATTAAAACCCGGCCCCATGGGACGCGGCATGTGCGTGCACTCAATCGCCCCATCCACCAAGGACGTTGCGAAAACGAAGCGTGGCGATCGGCCAGGATTCCGACAGCTTGTCTGGAAAGCCACGAAGCAGCATCGGCAAGCGGTAGCAGTTCACCTGCCAACGAAACGACGGGGTCGATGCGCAGAGGGGTGGCGAGTCGTTCCAGCCATAAGTCGCAACCGGCTGCTAATTGCTGGGCCACGTTCGCCGCGCAGCGCGACCTCTGAGCCAGCGGAACCGTTCGCCATTGTCTCTGTGCTTCGGCGGATCGTTCCCGAAGGTCTGTGATCCGTGGTCTCAGATCAAGCTTCTCATCCATCGGCAGCTCCGCAGCTACACCGACTCACCGCGCCCACTCCACGCAGCGACAGGAAGGCCAGTGTGGTAGTCTCCCTCACGGGGCCACCTCCATGAACTGCGTCGAGAGGCCCAGCTTCGGTAAAAGCTGGCGGCAGGAAATGCGACTGGACTCGTAGATCACCGGCAAGCCGCTCCCCGGATGCGTGCCGCCACCCACTAGGTACACCCCCTCGAGATCCTCGAAACGGTTATGTGGCCGCCGATGCAGCATTTGGGATAAAGAGTGAGCGAGATTGAAGGTAGCACCGTAGTGCACTCCGTACTTTTCCTGCCAGTCTCTGGGGGTGACCTGAAACTCTGTTTTGATCCGATCACGAATGCCGTCGATCCCGATCAACTGGAGGCGATCTAGCACCTTCTCGCGGTAGGCAGAAGTGGTCTTGGAATTCCAGTCAATCGTGCCACGTTGTAGGTTGGGGACTGGAACGAGGATGTAGAGTCCGGAGCAACCGGCGGGTGCGAGGGATGGGTCGGTCACCGAAGGGTTCTGGACGTAAAACGAGGGATCTTCCGGAAGGACATGCTCCAGTTCGATCTCGCGGAGATTCTTTTCGTAGTCAGTCGCGATGTGAATGCTATGGTGTGGAAGTTTGGAATACTGACCCTCGATTCCAAGATAAAGCATGAAGGTCGAGCAAGAGTATTGCTTTGCAGCCAGCTTTCGATCGGTCCAGCGATTTCTCAGTCGGTCCGGAACTAGTCGCTTCATAGCATTGGCGAAATCGGCGTTGATCACCAAAGCATCCAGTTGATAATCACCGCGCGACGTTTTGACTCCAGTGACACGCTTGCCTTCAAACTTCAGCTCTGTCACCGGTTCATTCAAATGAATATCGACCCCCAGTTCGCTCGCAACTCTTCCCATCGCCAAGCTCACCTGCCCACAGCCTCCAAGTGGATGAAAAACTCCATGTTCGTACTCCAGAAAGGAGAGAATGGAGAAAAGACTTGGGCAGCGGAATGGGGACATCCCCAGGTACTTCGACTGAAAAGAGAAGGCGATCGTCAGTCGCGGGTCTTTAAAATAGCTGTTCAATTCCTGGCCCAGCGTCTTCCATGGCTTGGCCATTGGCGCGGCGGCCAGGACGGGAGGCCGTAGGAGATCTAGTGCGCTATTGAACGGTGACTCAAGAATCGGCCTGAACTTCTGCAGCTTGGTCCGGTTCTCGTCCATATAACGCTGCAGAGCCCCTGCGTCTTTCGGCGAAATCGCAACAATCTGCCGCTCCATCTCTTCCAAATTTGGTGTGCAATCGAGTTTGCCTCCAGCACCGAAGGTGATCCGGTACTGAGGATCCAACCTTGCCATGGGAACTTCTTCGTCGAGGTTCCGGCCGACCGACTGGAAAATTTCTTTCAGGACGCGTGGGTACAGAAAAAAAGTTGGGCCCAGATCGAAGCGGAACCCATCCTGTTCGATCAGCGAGCAGCGGCCACCGAGCGTTGGTTTGGCCTCCAGGAGAGTGACCTTGGCACCGGCATGAGCCAGTTGCATGGCGGCCGCCAATCCTCCAGGGCCTCCTCCAATCACGACGACATTTCGCCCGTTCTTAAGCTTGCTCATCCTTCTCCATCCATCCTCATTCTGGAGTCCTGCCATCGAGTTGGCGGCCGAGCGGAGTTGCGGTTTATGTCAATCGCCGACCGAAGCTCATCCTGTCCCGGTGGCTTGTGAGGCAACTCAACCGACTCACCATCGTACTCTTTCCCCCGCGATCCTGTTTGCGTCGCACCCCTCGGGTCCGCCACAAAAAGCGAATGCCTGCCCCTTCGGTACAATCCGAACAGCCATTCGAGTTTCACTTGAGCCGCAAGCCAAGGTTGCTTCCTCCTTGCCGATTTGCCCAGCCTCCGTAGGATATGCCCCCGACAACTCGGCGGTTGCCGTTCCATGCAGAACCTTAGCTGGGACGGCTTGCGCGGAATCGGACAGAATCATTTGATTTTCCGCAGCTAGGAACTCGATACTTCCCAAAGCCGATTGGGCTAGCGCCAGAAGAAGGATCGACTGGCTGGGGATTGCACTTGCAGGGAGGGTGGGGATTGTTGGGGACAACCTGATGCGCCGTTCACGGTATTTCATTCTGGGGATGATTCTACTTTTCCTAGGGGTGGAGGTCCGTCTCTTCGACTCCGTTGTCCTGAATGAATCCAGCACGAAGGCACTTCGTCGCGTGGTACGTGGTCAGGTGGCATCCAACGACCCGGTGGGCAGTTTCTACAACTCTCCTGTGATCAGTCCGAAGCAGCAGATACGTTTTCCGCGGTGGTTGGGATACGGACTTTTGGCCGCTGGTGGCTTCATTTGCCTCCATGCATTGATCATGCCTAAGGACGATTGAGCGGTCGAATATGACGCGGCGATGGAGATTATCTGAGATTCCGCCGCGGTCGACCACCTTCTGGGTTGCATCGACCATACTACTGGTTGTTGTATTTTCCAATCTGCGTGATTACTGGATGGTTTCCGGCGGCCCTCCATCCGCCGACGGAGACCGAAGGCCAAACCAATATTTCATCCGCACCCTGGCCGATGATATCGATCGGCTTCCGGATGCAGCCGACGACGGATCGTTCATTGGATCGCTGCACTGGAATGGTCAGCACTATCTGTTTCGATCGTCCGATAGCCAGGGCGAAGCAATCGCTTGCTTCAGCAATTCGGTGTTGGATGCTTTTGATCGTCAGGATGAACCGCTGAGAAAGCGAGTCTGGCAGATATGGGGACGCATCGAGAAGTTTCGTGATGCTTCGACGCTGTGGATCGAAAAGATCGCCCCAGCTCCCCAGGATGCGATCCAGTAATTCATGGTCGAAGGGAGCGGAACGATACCCGCCAGAGTCTGAACGACTCCCACCCATCCACGAAGGTTGGAGACTCGCCGGATTCGCACAGCGTATCCGAGGAATTCGTGCGATCGCTACCAAGGCCAGTACGAGTTCTTCTTTTTGCTGTTGGTGGTAGGTTTGCGGCTGGCGACAGGCTTTCCCTTTGTGGTCGACTGCCCAGTGACACGGTTCCACCACTGTTTGGTGGAAGTGGTTGCCTGGGACCAAGAGGAGGTCGGCTTCTTGGTGGCTTGCGTTGATTTGGGCCGAGGCGCCTGTTGTACCCAGGGAGGTGTCGACTTGGGCGGCTGCCATTCATCTGACTTGCGAGTCGACTTCGACGGTTTGGAGCTAGCACCGAACCAGCCATTCCACCAGGAACTATCCTTAGCAAAGGCTTGGTTGCATTCGAAGCAAAGCAGACTCGCAATGACGAGGGTCCAAAGCGGGAACCGAATCGAAGAGGTCATGTGCGACGACTCCTTTCTTCAGCACTAGAACTTGGGTCTTTCCAGATCCTGCCAATCGCCGATGGTCGGTTTATCGATCGTTTTGGGTTCCAGATCGTCCGGATAGGGATCAAGCGCTTTTTTGATGTTTCCCCACCAGCGTTTGCTGGTTTCCGAGAATCCGCTGCTACTCTTTTTCTTTGTTTGTGATTTGCCTCCACCCCATTTCATCCAGGAGGGAGTGGACCACCAGCTTTTCTTCTCTGCGATCTGCTGGAGATGTTCCGAGGCTACCTTTGAACCAGCCGAAGCGTCGGGGGTTTGAGCAGGGGTTTCTAGAGTGGCGGAACGTCGTAGGCCCAAGTCGCCCGAGGAAGATCCCGATGCACTCTGACCTAAGGCAGATGAAGTGCATAGCAATAGCAGCAAACACCCGAGCCCTGCTGAGTAGCGGATCATCGCAACATCTCTCCAGTAGAAACTAGTCGCTCTTTCGATGAAGACTGCCTCTGGGCAAGCCGAATTCGGAGTGACTTCCGGGGCTTATGGCAAATCAATCCTTTGATGTCCAGAGATCTTTTCCCGCAGTTTGCTGAACGGCTCACCGTTTCTTCCGATCGTTAACTGGAATGGGATGCAACTGATCTTGGCGCAAGTCTTGTTGGCGAATATCGACCACATGTTGTTGCTTTTGCTGGACTTCCAGGGGATGGGCAGACGAACAGCCAAGAGGATTGTTTGGATGAAGGTAGATCTGGAGCAGCTTCAACGATGGGCAAACGATCCAGAGCAGGCCGGGCACCATTTGGAAGAGCTGATCGCTGCGGTGGGGAGTGATGAAGAGGAGGTGGTCTCTTGGTCCAGTGAATCGCTGGAGAACTGCGGACCTCCGCCGAAAGAGAAGTGGGGGTGGATTGCCGAGCGGCTGTCGGAGGAGTCCGGGGACAGACAGTATTGGTTGTGCACTTTGGCCGGAAGGATTGAAGAGCCAGAAGAGGCGATGGAGCGGGCTTTGGTGAAGGTGGCAAGTGGTGTCCAGGTCGCCGAGGCCAATGCGGTGCGAGCCTGTTGGGCACTGGAACGGTTTCCTCGATTGGCTGAATCGTCGCGACTTGCCATTCAGCAATTGGCCGATGCCAGCCCGTCTCCAGGATTGCGGCAGGCTGCTGCCAAATGCTGTTCGCGTGGTGGGTGATCGGTCGGCGGTGACAACGACCAGAGATTTCATTTTTAACTTGAATCGCCTTGAAGATTTTCCAATTCCAGGCAAGGAGGCTTGGAAGGATGAAAGGCATCGCCCTGATCTGTCGACGTCCGATCCATCCGCTCGCAGCTGCATTGCTGGCGACGATGATCGGGGTTGCGCTGTGGGGCGGGAATTCTCAATCGATCGTGGTGCGGACAGATCGGCCGCAAACTTTGCCGATCACGATCCAACCTGTTGCCAATCCTACCTCACTGCTGCCCGCCAGAACGCAGCAGACTATCCTGGTCGCGTCGTTCAACATACAGGCGTTTGGGCAATCGAAGGTGGATAACCCTTGGGTTCTGGAGCGGCTGGCGGCGGTTATTCGACAGTTCGACGTCGTTGCGATTCAGGAAGTTCGATCGAAGGATACCGGTACCCTGCCGCGATTGCTACAGGCGATCAATCAAACCGGAGTTCAGTACCAGTTTTTGATTGGACCCCGCCTTGGAAGAACCTCCAGCCAGGAGCAGTACGCTTACGTCTACGACAGTTCTCGCATCATTGCTTCTCCACAAGCCACCTACACTGTTTTGGATGGCAAGCCGACCGGCAGTACAACTCAGGAAGTCGGGATCGCCGGGCAACCCGATCTTCTGCATCGGGAGCCATTCGTGGCGAGGTTCGTGGTGAAAACTTTGCCGCAGCCATTTCGCTTCACGATGGCCAATGTCCATACCGATCCAGACGAAGTGAAAAGCGAAATGGACGTGCTTTCGAATGTTTGGAATGGGGTCCGGGCATTTGAACGTCTGCAGGCCAATGAAGACGACCTTTTGATGGTGGGTGATTTCAATGCCGATCCGCCGCGTTTTGGGAAGCTTGGGCAGATCGCAGGAATTCAGCCGACGATTTCCGGCATTCCTACGAACGTTCGGGGAACAAACCTATACGACAACATCATGCACGATGCTGCGGCGACACGGGAATATACCGGTCGCTCGGGCGTCCTCTCCCTGATGCAGTACTTTGGGCTCTCGGTTGACGATGCCCTCAAGCTCTCCGACCATCATCCCATCTGGGCGGAGTATTCGGCGTTCGAAGCCCCTGGTCCAGGAGCACCTCAGACCATTGCATCGGATCCCTATGGCAGCACGTTGCGTTGAGCGTATGGAGCTATGGCATCGAAAGCTTTCCTTGAGTTTCTTTGCATCGCGGAGCGATCGCCTCGGGCTTTTCTTCAAATAGTATGAGCCCAAGCATGCAGGCAACTGGACCTGATGGAAACCGGCCAAAGGCTGTGGGAATCCAGTTCAGGCGTCGGAAATCTTCCGATCGGGCCAAGGGGTTTTGTCGAGCATAACGGTATGTCGCGAAAGCTGATCCCACGAGAACTCCTCCAGCAGTTCGGAGGGGTGTTTTGGCTGGTAGCTTGTAATCAGTCCGCTGACTGCTGCCAGCCAGCCGATAATCTCTTCGCTTTGATAACCCGCTTTTCGGTACCAGGCGATCCGATGGTCTCCATGTCTCTTGGCCAGTCGGCGGCCATCGCAGCCAACCACCAGGGGGACGTGATAGTAGACGGGGGAGGGCAGTCCCAGCGATCTTCGGAGAACTTCCTGGCGAAAGGTGCTCAGAAGGAGATCCTCGCCTCGCACTACTTCGGTTACGCCGGCATCGTGGTCGTCGACGACTACGGCTAGCTGGTATGCTGGCGCGCCCGACTGTTTTGCAACGACGAAATCGCCAAGATGATTGAGGTTATCGATCTCCATCGGCCCCGCTAGTTGATCGATCCACCGAAGGCCTCCGGGCGGCATCCGGAATCGCCAGGAGAATGTTCGGCCGGCAGCCTGCAGGTCGCTAGCCTCCGAGGCGGATCGATGCGCGCAAGTGCCAGGATAGGTATGACCGGCGGAATCGAGTGTTTCTCGCCACCTGCGGTGAAAGCTGTCGGTCGGCTGGTCCATCGGTTGGGAGATCGCGAGAGTCTCATGCGGTGCGGAAGCGGCGGCGGCGATATCGCCGCGTGTGCAGGTGCATGGATAGACCAGCTCCCTGGTGAT
>JBIINB010000056.1:0-28425 GCA_044337705.1 Pirellulaceae bacterium
TTGAAAGAGACGACGATTCCCATGCGGTGCATCAGCGCGCCATTGAAAGGGATCGCGTCAACTACTTCAAACTTGTAGCCCCACCAGTCGGAAAAACTGGATCCCATCGCACCGTGGCGAGCCATCGCCTCGGCCACCTTATACCCTTCGAGAATGTGCTGCAGGGAGCCAATCGTGACATCGTAATCCTCCAGGGTGCGCAGCATTGCCAGAATCTCGTCCTGACGATAGCTATGGCAATGAATCCATCTCTTCCCTTGAACGATTTCCGAAAGAGCCTCCAATTCCAGATCGCGACGGGGAGGTAATCCGGTGGCGCTAGCGCGCCATCCATCCCATCGCTGCTGATACTCCTTGGCTGCCTGCAGGCGATCTCGAATAATCTGTTCGACTCCCATCCGCGTCTGTGGATATCTGGATGGTCCCTCTCCCGGAGATCGATTGCTCTGCTTGACGTTTTCCCCGAGAGCAAACTTGATCCCCTCAGGAGCCTCCTTCATCTTGAGCGACTCGGCATCCTCTCCCCACCGCAGCTTGATCACCTGGTTCTGGCCACCGATCGGGTTGGCGGAACCATGCAAAATATTGGAAGCGGTGACTCCTCCGGCCAACTGATAATAGATCGTGTCGTCTGTCGCATCGATGAAGTCGCCGATTCGAACTTCGGCCGTCACCGACTGCCCCACTTCGTTGACGCCCCCGTCTGTAGCCATATGCGAGTGGCAGTCGATGATTCCGGGTGATATGTGCTTGCCGGTGGCATCAACCACCAGTGCCCCCTCCGGTGCTTCAATCGCTCTCCCCACCCGCTCGATCCTCCCATCGCGACAAAGAAGATCTGCCCCTTCAAGAATTCCCTCCGGCCCTCCGGTCCAGATCGTCGCGTTTTTGATCAACAGCAGTGCCACCGGCTGTACCTTGCTCTTTCTTCCAAAGGCGCTCCACGGTGTCACTCGATCTGAGATGAGAGCGGGAGCTTCCCCTTCCTTGGCGACCTTTGGACTTTTCTTCTCGTTCTTCTCGTTCTTCTCGACATCGCCTTGGGAAGCCTCCCCGACCTCCCGACGCTCGGCAGTAAGAGCTGCGATCGAACCGTCGGGCCATCGAAGAATCCCGTAAGCGCGATCCGGCTGATCGGCGCTGACCAGTTTGGTCAGGCTCCATTGGCCCCTGCCCGACTGATAGGGTTCCAGCCTGTGGCTCTCAAAACTTCCAGCAAGTCGTTCCTTGCTTCGTTGCAACTGGTCCAATTGGGCTGCTGGCAAAGAACGGGATGCTGATGGATTTCCCTTCGAAGCACTGTCCGATGAGTCAGCAGCTGAAGGAGATGGCGGTAATCCTTCGTCGGGCGCGGCGACAAGTTGGAACGGGCCTTCCTGAGACGGTACATCGGTCCACCAGGAGATCGTCGACTTGCCAGACTCCTCCACGTCCATGAGATACCTTTGAGATCCGCGAACCGGATGGTTCCACTGAACAATCCACGAACCCTTCCACGGATTGTCCGTGCTGTTCTCCCACTGGAAACGTTCTCCCTGCACCCATGTCTCCATCAACTTGGTCTTGCGGTCCACCAACGGACCATCGGTAATCAAAAAATCGGCGGAGAATCCGCGAGCGATCTGACCATGCGTCTTGTCGATGCCGAGAAGTTTAGCCGGTGTTTCAGTCAGAGCATCGAGCGCTACTTCGGCTGGCAATCCATGTTCGATCGCTGTAATGACCCGCGATCGAAGTTCCTTGGGGTCTTCCAGACCATAGCTGGTCAAAGCGAAAAGAACTTGTGCCTTATGAAGCAGAGCGGGGTTTCTTGGCGCCCACTCCCAGTGCATCAGATCCTGAACCGGCACAAGAGAAGCCGATTCGGCAGATGCGACGTTGGGCGCTTTGGGGAAGTCGACCGGCAGCACGATAGGTCTTTGCAGCGATGCGATCTTTTCCAGGAGTCGGTACTCGCGACCCGAGCCGCGAAGAATCAGCGGCAACTGGAACTCCCTGGCGAAACGATCTGCCCTGATCGCATACTGCTCATTGGTGGTATCGATCACAACCGGAAGGCCTGCCTCGGTTTGCTCCATCAGCGCCTGAAGTGATGCTTGAAAGTCGGGCGCAGCGATCTGCCGACTTGCCTGGGCGGTATCGAGGGCAGAACGGTACCACTGAGCATCCAGAAACGTCTGCCTCGCCAAAGCGACAGCGCCCATCGGACTTGTGGGATAACCCCCTCCTCCTCCGAAACCGATTGTCAAACGCAGATGCTGAGCGAAGATGTCCTTGATCATCCGCTGTCCGAGCTTTCCCGACGCGGTGGCGACCACGCTACTGGTCCCCTTGATGATCCCCTGCTGAGGTGCAGCTACGATCGCCGTGATCCCTGCCTGGCGATACTTCTTCAGACGTTCTTCTTCTCCCAAGTAGAGTTCTGAGATTTTTCTTTCCGGGGTGATGCGGCGGTTCCAGTGCCCAGGTGGAAATTCTCCCGATTCAACCAGGTCCCACTCGGAGTAGGCGTCGATCCATCCGGGATAAATCTCCTTTCCCGGGAACCGGATGATTTCCGTTCCCGGCGGAAGCTCGATCGATGATCCAACCTCCACGATTCGACCGGCGCGAATCAAAATGGTTCCCTTTTCCAGTACTTGGCCATCCGCCAGATGGACCTTGTCCCCCTCCAGGGCAATGAGGGGAATTCCGGTCTGCCGAATACCGTCGATCGGATCGATCGATGTCTGACCGGCCAGAGGCTGCTGCCAGATAAGGATCCAACCTAGCATCAGCAACAAGAGGCTTTGGGAACTGGGAGGGTGGCGTTGAGCCGTTTTCATAACGCAGCAAACCATCTGGCAGGTTCTCCTGACGCGGGAATCCAGCCTGGAAGTACTCCCCATGACCGGATCGATGTCATGGTGGAAAACACCAGGGTTCCTTCCAGGATAGTTGGCACCCCATGCTTGCTCAATGAAAAGCCCAGGGGTAACTGATTCGATGTTTGCTGGTTGGAATCAGAAAAGAAGTCGATCCGCCAGGATCTACCATGCATTGCACTCGATCAGCGATATCCATCTTGGAGCGCCGAACCCCGGGATCGATGCATCCCTTTGCTTCGTACCTGCAGTTGGATCGCCTTTCATCCTGTCATTGTCCCAGAACGTAGGCGAAGATCAAAGGAGCAACAATCGTCGCGTCGCTTTGAATCATGTACTTGGGAGTTGTTTTGGCAAGTTTCTTCCAGGTGATCTTCTCATTGGGAACGGCACCGCTGTAGCCACCGTAGCTGGTCACCGCATCGCTTATCTGCGCAAAGTAGCCCCACAGTCGAGTCTGGTCCTCTTCCATGTCCTGAAGCAAAAGAGGTACAACGCAAATCGCGAAATCACCGGCGATACCTCCACCGATCTGAAAAAAACCGATCGATCGCTGCTGACTGCTGTCGCGATACCAGTGCGCCAGCTTCTCCAATTGTTCAGTTCCGCTTCGAAGAGCACGGTGGGAATCGACGGTTCCATCCATGACTCGCGCTGTGAACATATTGCCAAGCGTGCTGTCTTCGATACCCGGGGTGAAGATCGGAAGGTTTTTCTCTTTGGCGGCCAGCATCCAACTGTGTTCCGGTGGAATCTGGTAGTGCTTCTTCAGATCCTTCTCATCCAGTAGTTTGTAGAAGTATTCATAGGGAAAAAGTCCTTTCCCCCGTTTCCCTTCTTCAACCCAGTATTTGGTCAATCTGTCCTGCATGTGCATCATCACCGTTTCCGGGATGCAGGTATCGGTGACGCGATTGAATCCACTCTGCAGCAACTCCACTTCATCATCAGCCGACAATGCCCGCCAGTTTTCGATGACTCGGTAGTCGTTGTGAGCGAAGAGATTGAAGACATCTTCCTCCAGGTTGGCCGCTGTGCAGCTGATTGCATGGACCTTGTCCTGGCGAATCATTTCGGCTAGGGAAATTCCCAGTTCCGCAGTGCTCATGGCGCCCGCTAGAGACACCATCATCAGATTTCCGTCTTCGACAAAATGCTTGTAGCCTTTCGCAGCGGCCAAGGTTTCCCGCGCGTTGAAATGACGAAAGTGCTTTTCCAGAAAGGCGCTCACCGACATCAAGTCATCTCCCGATCTGCAGTCTGTTTGGGAATCACCCGAAGATGGATTTCACTGATCCCGAGCCATCGGCATGACGACGTAAATCATGCCGTCCTCGGTGCGAAAGAGCGCTGGATCCGATGCCGATTGGATATCCAGTTGGAAGGTCATATCGGGATCCAGCACCCGGCAGAAATCAGATACGTATCGGTGATCCATCATCACATGGACCGTTTCTCCCGTGTAGGGAATCGGCAGCTCGATGCGGGACTGCCCCACATCGGCTGTGCGAGATCCCACCACCATCGATCCATGACCGAACTTGAAATCGATCCCTCGACTTTCCGGATCGGCAACTACCGCCGCCTGACGGACCGAACTGAAAAAGGGACCGACGTTGCTTTCGATGATGATGCTGGAATCGCGGTTGGGAATCACCTGACGCCAGTTTGGAAAACGTCCCTCTACCAGACTCGACTGAATCGTCGCTCGAGGCGTTCTCAGCACCACATCGTTGGCTCGGGCCGCCAAGTGTACCACTTCGTCCTTGTCCCCGATCGATCGTTCCATCAGCGTCAAGGTCTTCGTCGGAATGATCGTCGTCGGACCGTTCGTCTTATGACCCTGTACCGGTTTGCAGCTACCAATCATCCGCACCAGTCTTCTGCCATCGGTCGCAACAGCAGTGATCTCTTCTCCGGTGATCTCAAAGAGGACACCACCGAGAGCGAAACGGCTGTTTTCGGTGTCTGTAGCAAAGCTTGTGCGACGCACCATCTCGCGAAAAAGTCTCGCCGGTACTTCGCAATAACTTGATTCCGAAAATTCCGCCACCAAAGGGTACTCGTCCGGATTGGCGCTTGGCAGATGAAACTCCGAATGCTCCCCGCGAAGCGTGATCCCACGATCGGTTGTCTCCAACTCCAGTTGGGAATCATTCAGTTCGCGAAGGATGTTTCCGACTCGGACCACATTGAGCAGACAGCACCCGGGAACTTGCACATCGACTTGCTCCACCTGGATTCGAATCGAAGATTCCAAATCCGTCGCCGTCAGCAAGACCTCATCGTCCTTCGCTTCCAGTTTGATCGAATTGAGGATCTCTTTGGGGCTGCGGTTGGGTGCCACCGTGGAGGCCAGCTGGAACGCGTGATGCAGCTTTTCGCGATTGCAGGAAAGTTTCATGGCTGACGAACGATGCAAAAGGATTCAGAGCTTGAAAGATCATTCCGAATGAATTCTTTGTTGTATGCCCTTCCAGCTTGCTCCGCTACTCCCATTGATCGCTTTGCCTACGGTCCTGGCTTCCCCCTTTTTCGGAACTCCTATGGCTTACTTTCTTTAGGAAAATCTTGTAGGAAGTAGGAAGGGGAACGGTCCAGTTGTCGAAAGGTGACTCGACCTTTTGCAATCTGCCGGTCGAAAGCCGTTTTTCCATGACCGTTTTGGGGTGGAAAAGATGTTGCTGGATTGGCGAAAACGCTGTCGCAAATGGGGTCGCATGTTGGTCAGGTTGTGGATGCGAGGAACCGCAGGGGATTCATCTACCAATGCTTGTCGAGCAACAGACCGATTCCTGACAACTATTCCACCCAAGCGGCGATCCAGGATGTGTAGGATTCAAGAAAACCTTGCCGATTAGGGAAACTCGGGGGCAATGAAACTCCAGTCACTTCCTCTCCGTGTCGACCTGGAATCGGCGCTACCCGACCCTATCTCCCGTTGGGTCCAAGTCGCCGATGAACGGATGCAGCAGTTTTGGGATAGCTTTTCCAAGAGGCCGATCGAGCAGTATGTCGCTTGCGATTTCGACTACGTCGCCAAGGCGCTCTACGAAATCGATCGTCAGAAGTTGCTCGATGGCAATCGATTCTGCGAATGGGGCTGTGGTTTTGGAATTGTGGCTGGGATTGCCGCCCTGTTGGGCTGGGATGCGGTGGGGATCGAAGCAGAGCCGTTTCTGGTCCAGCAAGGCAAGGTCCTGCTGGAACGCCATGGGGTGTCTGCCGAATTGTATGAAGGCAATTTCCTGCCGCGACAGGCCCGAAGATGGGTTCCCAACAGCTCCCAACTGGTATCGCTATTTCAACACATCCCACCAGCCTATGAGGAAATGGGGATGGAGATCGATGATTTTGCGATCATTTTTGCTTATCCCTGGCCTGGCGAGGAGTACTTCTTTCAAGAGGTATTCCGTCAGGCCGCTCGGGAAGGGGCGCTGTGCTTGCTATTTCGGGGTCCCTACCAGTTGGAACTCTATCGAAAACTAGGAAGTGGTCCTAGGAAGTAGTTGATCGACTGAAGCTGGATCTCCGGAAATCGATCATTTTCTAGAAAGATCGCTGCGCATTCGAATCAATCGACAGAACGCTAGCATCCAGCTGGCGAATTACAGCCAGGAGAAAATTAAAATTGGCTCCCATTTGATTCTCTTCGTCCTGGATGCCGATGTTTTCAGAGCGGCTGTGGTGGATCGCAGCATTCAGGATAAGGGAATGTTCGAATGGTTGTTGGCCCTCCAAGGCGCGGCAAGGCACCTTACTGGTTGCTGATCTTTCCTGCAGTCGCGGGAGTCGCAGCGATCGGTTGGGCTTTTGCAGCACCTCAGGAACACCCGGCTGGCCGCATTCGGCAGGCAGGAGGGGAAGCCGTCGCCAAGCCCGCTCGGCAAGTGCGCGACTTTGCTACCCCATCCACTCTGACTCCAACCTTGGAAGCTCGCCGTCTTGCCGATCGGAAGACGGACAGCAGTGAACCGCTGGAGCGGATTGCGCGTCGGGCTTTGGAGGCACCTTCGATCCCTCTGGAAAATCCGGTCAACTCCGTCATCGCGCTGGCGGCCCCTCAGATGGATCCGCCTGCTTTGTCCAATCCTTCTTCATTTACTGTGACGCACGAGGCAGGGCTATCAGAGCAACGGAATGATGGAACGGCTGCTAATCTAGTTTCCGATCCCCAGATTCTGAACCCAAATCCGAATTCCCTAATTCCATCCGAATCGCCACTTTGGGTTGACCCGGCAACAGGTGCTTGGCCCATCCCACAAACTCTGGTTCGGGACATGGAACAGTTGCGAGACCTGGGAAGACAGTCGCAGGAGCTTGTTCTTTGGGTCGATCGGGTCATCGATCTACTCAATCAATGGGGTCGCCTGCCTTCGATGGGAGATCCCAGCGGCGCACCGATCCTCGCTCAATTGCAGCAGGCACTCCAGTCAATGCCCAGTGGTGGGATCGCAGATGCAGACCAACCCGAATCGATCCCTTTGAGACAAGCGGCCGCGAGAGCCAACTACGCTCTTGCCCGACGTTTGGAAATCTGGGATCCCATTTATCGGAATGCTTCTCAGCCTTCTACCCATCTGGTGGCGACCGCAACCGGCGATGCAACGTCGTCGATCGATCGACGGGAATTGGGAGTGCTGATTGAAGAGGCGAACCAGGCCTTGGCTGGTACCGGGGATCAGGAAGGTTGGCATCGATGGTTCATGATGGATCAGTTGCAAGCGATCTCCAGTGGGGAGCTATCGGATAGCGAAGTGATCCGTCAGATCAGCAAACGTCTGAAAGATCGTTCCCGGTCAGCATCTCTTCAGGGTCCGCAAAGGGAGCTTCTTTCCAAGCCATCGGTCGCAAATCTGCTATCCAAGGTCTCGCGATGGTCGACCGAGCCGGTTGACTACCGACAGTTGATCGAAACGCTGGAGGTGATCGAGCGGGATTCGACTCATCGCTATCGCAGCATGCTGGCACAGCAATTGGATTCGTTGCGGGATGCGGAACAAACGTTGCCGCGAGAAATCGCACAGTCGCTGGATAAGCATTACCGTAATGCCAACCTTCGGGTTTCCGTCAGCCAGGAAATGCTGCAGCGTTTTGTCCCGGAGAACCCCCCGCTGGAACGGCCGGTCAGGCAAAGGTTGCTGGGTGCTGATACATCGGGGGCCAGCCGCATCGCGACCAGGCTGAAGGTGCTGTTACGTCCAGCCAAAGAGGCGTGGCAGTTGGATCTGCAGCTGGTAGGCAACGTTGTCTCCGATACCTCCAGTCGCCGCCCCAGCGCGACGTTCTACAACAACTCCGAGGCGATTGTGGACGCCCAGAGAAAGATTCGAATCGATGCGGAAGGGGTGCGAGTCAGCGGTTCGGAAGCGATTGTAGACAGTGAGGAGAAATTGCGAGGATTCGAAACCTCCTTCGATTCGATTCCGCTTTTCGGAAATCTCTACCGCTCCTTCATGCTGGATCAATTCGATTCCCGCCGGCCGATCGCACAAAAGATCATGCGCAGGACGATCGCATCTCAGACAGACAGTGAATTTGACCGGGTTTTGGGAGAACGGATTGAACGAGCGGAAACACTTCTGCGGGGCAAGTGGATGACTCCGACTCAGAGCCTGAATCTGCATACCGATGTTGTTTCCCTGGAGACTACGGAAAACCGTTTGATTGGGCGACTGCGTGTTGCATCGTCGCAGCAGCTAGCCGCCTTCACACCCCGACCAATGGCTCCCAGCGATGCGTTGGTCAGCATGCAACTTCATGAGTCGGCGATGAACAACGCTCTGGAAGGACTGGGGCTGACAGGGAAGACCTGGAAGCTGGAAGACCTTGGGGCGCATTTGGCCAAACTGTTCCAGCAGGAGGATTGGACCCCTCCCGAAGATATGCCGAAGGATGTGGAAGTCCGATTCACTTCCCAGAGGCCGATGACGGTTCAGTTTGTCGATGGCCAACTGCAAGCGACGATGCGATTCAGTGAGCTCAAGCAGGGCAATAGGCTTCGAATCGAGAACTTTTTGATTCGCGTCGCCTACAAACCTCAGGTTCATGGTCTTGGCCTGATGTTGGAGCGGGACAGTACGATCAGCGTGGATGGCCCGCGTATCGGGATGCGAGACCGGTTGCCGCTGCGGGTGATTTTCGAGCGGGCATTTGCCGATCGCGAGCGGTTGGAACTGATTCCTGAATCGTCTGGATCGGACAAGCGACTGGTGGATCTGGCGGTATCTCAATGCGAAGTCCGCGATGGATGGCTCGCGATGGCCATCAGTCCCAAACGCTCGCCCCACGTCTCTTGGCTACAGACGACCTTCCCGATTCTGCATCGGTAGAAGACAGCGACGTCGATCGCACCCGAACGCGAGGAGGTTGATGCTCAATCGGTCTCGCGGATGGGTTCGGCTCCCGCCTTGGTCGCTAGCGCCCTGTAGGTCGACTCATCGATGTTGTTATTGATGATGCGGGTGGAACCGTCTCCCATGACGAAGTGTGCCCCGATGACGTGGTAGCTACCGAAGTCCTCGAAGTGCCCTGCGGGATGGTTTGGCGGGTGGTCAGTAGTCCCGACGATTCGGGCTTCCGCTTCGGCCGCTTCCGGAATCACTCCATGCCAAATGGTTCCTCCCATTCGCGTCGATCGCTCACCCACCATCAGCGTATTGGAAAGTCCATCGCTGACATCGCGGAATCGGACGCGGCTGTTGCCGTGGAACATCCCATCGGAGACATAGGGGTCTGCTTCGATTTCACGGGTACCAAAAACCGCTGAATAATTGCTTTTGGAAATCTTGAACAGGGGGGTGCCATGATCGATGCCAGTCGAAAAGGAGCGGAGGTGATGGCCATGTCCTGAACCTTCGCCGATCATAAAAAGGGTACCGCCGACGTCGGAAGGACAGAGAAAGATCGGGATGACGTGAAGTCGAACAGCTTCGTGTTTGTCTTCCTCGATGGGGAGATTCTGGTCGATCTGATTGAGGATATTGTTCTGTTCGATGAATGGCAGGAGAGCGACTGACCATCCCCAACCTGGCTCACCGCTGCGATCGGGCGAAATCCAACCGCTGGGCAGCCTCTGAAATGTCGACTCGTACTGCTGCAGAGCCAGCCCGATTTGCCTCAGGTGATTCATGCACTGAGTGCGGCGCGAGGCCTCCCGGGCGGCCTGGACGGCTGGGAGAAGAAGCCCTACGAGCACCCCGATGATGGCGATTACCACCAACAATTCCACCAGCGTGAAGCCATGTTTGCGAGTCATGTGGGACACCATGGAGAAGAGATTTGGTTGGAAGCGGGGTTTCAGGTAGATGGCAAGCTTCGAACTTCAGGGGAGAGAAGGGATTCTTTTCGGTGGCGTACCGTTGCCAGCGGGCCAACCCATCTCCTCCCGCAGGCGTCCGATCATTTCCCCACCAGCCCCCAGGGTTGGATCACAAAATCCTGCCTCGCAGTTCCCGAAAACCGGTTCGTTTGCAGATTTCTCGGATGAAGTCTTTGGAACAGTTGGCGGTTTCGATCCGAATCCAGCCCATCGCGCCATGGCGGGTGCGACGACTGCCAACGACCAGATCGCCAGAATGGTCAGCGACGAGCGGATTGGATTGGCCACTGCAGAAACTCCCTTCGCGTTTATCTTATGCATCTGCATTCCCTGTCATGTTAGGTGCGTTCCTTTCCATACGTCAATCGAAATCCGAGCGTCATGATCGTACTTTTCAGGAAATGACTGGGGTTGGCCTGGGCAAAGCCCCGATCCCTAACCAGAATTGGCGCTTCCCAGAGACCGACAGGTGTGGGATTTTCCCGGAGTGAAAGATTCGCCATGAACGATGCTGCCCCAGCCACTGATTCCGCGCCGCTACTGCTGCTGGCCTGCTACAGCGTGGCGATCAGCGCGGCTGCATTGCTGGGTGGCTGGTTGCCATCTTTGATCCGCTTCACCCATGTGCGGATGCAGGTGATCATCAGTTACGTCGGTGGATTGATGCTTGGAATCGCAGTCTTTCATCTGCTTCCCCATGCGCTGGTGGAAATAGGTCCTGAGCGGATCGATGAGATCTCCTGGGCGATGATGATCGGAATGATGGTGATGTTCTTCCTTCTGCGGGCCTTCCATTTCCACCATCATGGCGAAGGAGATTTCGCCGATGCATCACTAGGCGAAACTCACGGGCAGGGATGTCATGGGGGCCATCACCACCACGATGGGCACAAGCATGCGGCAGACCATCGCCATGAAGCCGATCCTGTGACTCCCTGCGGCCATCAGGACCAGTGTGATCTGGGTCGGATCTGCAAGGAGAAGGGTGAGGATGATGGAAGCAAAAAAGCCGCCATGATGGGCAAGGTGCCGATAGGCGCCGGGCAATGGAACTGGTTGGGAGTTCTCACCGGGCTGGGATTCCATACCCTGCTGGATGGTGTGGCGCTGGCTGCGGCGGTCGAGTCGGATTTCCATGGGGAGCCGGGTTGGTCGCTTTGGGGTGTGGGTGTCTTCCTGGCCATTCTGCTCCACAAACCGCTGGATGCTATCTCCATCGCTTCGCTGATGCGTTCGGCTGGTTGGTCGGCGTCCTCCAGATTTCTGGTCATCTTCGGTTTCTCGCTGATGATTCCTCTGGGGATCCTTCTGGCAAATCTTGGTTGGATCGGTTCCGGCCAGAAACATGGTTCGATGGTAGCCTGGGGACTAGGTTTTTCCGCCGGTGTTTTTTTCTGCATCGCATTATCCGATCTTCTTCCCGAAATGGAGTTTCATTCGCACAACCGCATTCGGTTGACGATCGCGCTGATTCTTGGAATCGCGACAGCCGTCGGGATCGGGTATCTGGAACCTAAGCATGCCCACGCGCCGCGCGGGGGGGTGGAGTCGCATTCCCACGAAGGGGACGGCCACCATCACTCGCACTGATACCGCTGGGAATGCACCCCCGGCGTGGCTTGCCGGAAGCCGCTCCGTTCGCTTAAACTGGCGGAGCTTACCAACTTCTTTTCCCTGAGGCGGGCATGAGGATGGACAGCGTCCATGCAATCACAGTCTTCCTCCGAGGCATCGATCGATGCCGCTGCGCGGCCAACATTCGATCGGTATGAACTGGACGGCTTCTACGATGAAGCAGTCGATGGCAACGGGCAGTTCCGCCCATCGTCCGCGCTGCTTTTGCAGCGTGTTGAGGAACTGCCACCCGGGGAACTGCTGCGAAGGCAGCAAGCTGCCGAGCAGCTTCTTTTCCGGATGGGGATCACCTTCAATGTCTACGGTGATTCCCAAGGTGCGGAGAAGATCTTTCCATTCGACATCATCCCGCGCACGATCGATGCCCAGGAGTGGGAGCGGATCGAGTCGGGGTTGAAGCAGCGCATCAAGGCGCTCAATTGCTTCATCCAGGATGTCTACCACGAACAGGAGATTGTGCGAGCCGGTGTGGTGCCGGCCTTTGTGCTGGAGACATGCAAGGCGATTCGGGAGCCGTGCCGCGGCCTGAATCCGCCGCGAGGCGTCTGGTGCCATATCACCGGTACCGATTTGATCCGGGGAGACGACGGGACCATCTACGTGCTTGAGGACAATCTCCGATGTCCATCAGGGGTCTCCTACGTGTTGCAGAATCGCTTCGTGATGAAACGCAGCTTCCCTTCACTCTTCGATCTCTCTCACGTCCGTCCGGTAGATGACTACCCCAGCCGTCTTTTTTCGCTCCTTCAGAAAATGGCCCCGTCTGCCATTTCCAATCCAACGGTCGTGGTGCTGACTCCCGGCGTGTTCAACAGCGCCTACTACGAGCACAGTTTTCTGGCTCAGCAGATGGGGGTTGAGCTGGTCGAGGGACGCGACCTAGTGGTGCGCGATGACACTGTCTTCATGCGAACCACGAGTGGCTTCCGGCGGGTCGATGTCATCTACCGCCGCATCGATGATGACTTCCTCGACCCAAAAGTTTTCCGTTCCGATTCCCTTTTGGGTGTTCCGGGACTGATCGACGCCTATCGCAGCGGTCGCGTTGCACTGGCCAATGCCCCTGGCACTGGGGTCGCTGACGACAAGGCGATCTATGCCTTTGTGGAGGCGATGATCGAGTTCTACCTTGGAGAGAAGGCGATTCTGCCGAACGTCCCTACCTATCTGTGTTACCGCCAAGATGACTTGAAGTATGTCCTGAATCATCTGGATGCGCTGGTGGTCAAGGCGGTTGGGGAGTCGGGTGGGTATGGAATGCTGGTAGGTCCGCAGTCGACTGCCGAAGAACGACGCGCGTTCGCCGAGAAAATCGTCTCCCATCCGCGCAACTATATCGCGCAGCCAACGATTCAGCTTTCTCGCGTCCCCACGCTGATCGGCGATCATTTCGAAGGCCGCCACGTCGATCTCAGGCCTTATATCCTCTACGACGGTCAGGAAGTTTTCGTCCTGCCAGGGGGCCTGACGCGCGTGGCGCTTCGCAAGGGATCCCTGGTCGTCAATTCGTCTCAAGGGGGTGGCAGTAAAGACACCTGGGTGATCGCTGCCCCGGTACGAAAGGGAACGGGTTCATGAAAATCGTGTTGCGTTCATTTTCCCCGCTGCGTCTGGTTGCGCCTTCCAGGGGAGGCCTCCAGTCATGTTGAGCCGTGTCGCTGATTCGATCTACTGGATGTGTCGTTATATCGAACGGGCGGAGAATCTGGCGCGCTTCATCGAAGTGACGTTTTCGACGCTGCTGGGAACAGCTGCCAACGAAAAGCAATCGTGGAGTCCCCTGATCAGCACCACCGGTGATCTGCAGTGGTTCCAAAGCCGATACGGAGAGGCGACCCGGGAACAGGTGGTCTATTTTCTCACTTTCGATCCGGATTATCCCAATTCGATTCTCTCCTGCGTCACTGCTGCAAGAGAGAATGGACGCAGTATCCGCGAAGCTCTTCCCTCCCAGGTCTGGGAACAGCTCAATCAATTCTACCAGCGCACCATGCAACTGTCCCGCCAGCCTGATGCGCTGTGGCAGAGCCCGCTCGATTTCTACCACGAAATCAAGCTCTCCAGCCACCTTTTCAAAGGGCTGATGGATGGTTCGATGAGCCACGGGGAAGGATGGCATTTCGCAAGGATGGGGCGCTACCTGGAGCAGGCGGACAAGACGACGCGCATGGTCGATGTTCAGTACTATCGGCTACAGCCGATTCGCGATGCCATGGGATCTCCCGTCGATGACCTCCAGTGGTCCGCTCTGCTTCATAGCCTCAGCGGTCTGGAGATGTATCGGCAAAAGTACCACCAGATTTTACCTGTGCGCGTCGTCGATTTCCTGATGCTCGATCGCGCCTTCCCCAGCTCGGTGATGCACTGCATCGATCAAGCCAATATCTCGCTGCATGCCATCAGCGGCTGCCCGGTCGATTCGTTCTGCAACCTGGCGGAGCAGCGGCTGGGTCGCCTTCGAAGCCAGTTGGCATTCATGCGGGTGGACGAAATCCTGCAGCAGGGACTGCACGCATTCATCAATGAACTCCAAAATCGGATCAATGCGGTCGATGACGCCATCTTTCAGGATTTCATCGCAATCAGCGGGGCTCCAGCAGCCGACGAAACGCCCCAAATGGAAGCGAAGATGCGAGCCGCCGCCTCTTGAGGTTCACGGACTTCAGATCGCCCGCTGTGACTGAACCGATCAGTAGACTCGCAGCCAGAGGCTCTTCAGATACTCCGACTGAGGACAGTGGCTGGCGACTGGATGGTCTGGCGGCGCTCCGGTGCGGCTGACGATCTGTACGCGCCTGGGTGGTTGCCATACCCCATCGGCATCCCAACCCCCTGCCCTTGCCGCTTTGCTGACCAGATCGTAGAACTCGTCCCAGCTCAACAGTCCCGCACAGCTGCATGTCAGCATCCAACCGCCGGTCTTGACCAGCTGGATCGCCAGCCGATTCAAATCGAAGTGCTTCTTCGCCCCTTCTTCGTGCTCGTCTCGATTTCGGATCAGTTTGGGAGGATCGAGCACAACGATATCGAATTGCTTGCCGGTGCGGAGAAGATCCCGGAGATAGGCGAAGGCATCGGACTGAGAGTAGCGCACGCGCACCTGATTGACATCGGCATTCTTTTTCGCCAGCTGAAGCGGTGCTTCGTCCAGATCGACTCCAATCACCTCAGAGGCTCCACCCAGCGCCGCTTGAACGGAAAACCCTCCTGTGTAGCAGCACAGATCCAGAACGCTGCGACCGGGGCTCAGCTCCTTCAGACGCAATCGGTTGTCCCTCTGATCGCAGAAAAATCCAGTCTTATGTCCCGATTCAAACTGGATGCGAAACTTCGCCTCAGCCTCGCGGACCTGAACCCACCTGGGAAGCTCCCCCGAATCGAACGCCGGGACATCGTACCCTTCCTGGCGATGAAAGAGCGGGCTTGGCTGCACCAGCCAGTGGCGGGTACCAAGACGCCGCGAAAGCCCTTCCATCACGCTTCGACAGCGAAGGTACATCGCCATCGAAAAAACCTCAGCGCTCAATACATCGCCATAACGATCGACGGCCAGCCCCGGGAATCCATCTGCCTCCGCATGAATCACGCGATAGGCATCCGTCAGCTTCGGCAATCCCAGCCACTGGTGGCGCAGTTCCACTGCCTGATCCAACAGACGATCCCAATATGCTTCATCGGGCCGCTGGCCCCACCAGCTGGCAAGCCGGACAGGGATCTCGGATCGTTCGTTATAGAGTCCGTAGGCAAAGACCTTCGGTTCCGGCTGCTCCAGATGGCAGACGCGGACCCAGTCTCCCGTCGCCATCGTCCCCTCCACCCGCTCGATCCTCTTGCGAAACACATTCGGCTGCATCGTCGCTCGCCCCAAATACACCGTCGCCATCGCATCGTCCGATGGACATCCCAGGGGTTGCTGGTCGAGACAAAGGGGGACCGATCGACCCCGAGTTGGCAGGCCGGAGGGAGGTGGCCGATCAGAGGAGACAGGAAGATCGGACTGCGGCCTGGATCGATCGAAGTCACCTGCATCGGAATCACTACCAGGTCTAGGTCGACCTGGTCGGTTCCCCTGGGGTCCTCGATGATAGGGGTTTGGCCTTTTAGCTGATGGGCCATACCGGGTTGGCCGATTCGGACCCTGATCATTGGGTCGAGGTTTGCGGGGTGGTCGGTCGCCGGACATGTGGCGATCCTTTATCTGGAAGTGGTGGCCGAAGGGAGCGGTCAGGAGGAGGCAGCAACGGGCCTTTGTGTTTGGTTCCGATCCAGTTGCCAGGCGACTGCGGCGCTGGCGATAGCCTTGACCAGAATCTCTCCTGCCACCAGGCCGAGCAGCACTTTCGCGGGGAATACTCCCGCGAAAGCGATGGCGTTGAAGATCATGCTGTCCAGTGGGATGCTTAGGGCATTGGAACTCGCTACGCGCATCCACCACGATCGATGCAGCAGGCGATGGTAGATTTCGGTGTCGGCAGATTCGCTCAGCACGATCGCGACCAAGGACGCCAGGACAATCCGAAAAGGTACCTGAAGGAACAGATTCTGCAGAACCATTCCCGCTGCTGCGACCGCGATCATCGCGTACACCCAGCGTTTGCCTTGATGATGCACCCGATCCCGCAGCGTGAAGGTCGCACCAAAAACCAGCGTCCCAGCGGCCACCATTCCAATTCCCGGAATTGGAAGAAAAACAGTCGCCAGAAGATTGGCAACCCAAACCGCCATGCAATACAGAACCGATGCAGACACGCGATGAAACAACCCAGGGAAGCTCCAGATCCAACCACACAACACTCCACCAGAATGACCCTGAGCCGCTGGTGTTGCAATGCCAAACTTCAGTTCGCCGGGCGAAGACCCTAGCCTTCGTCCTGGTTTTTCTTTCGATGTCGACCGGTCTGGCGATCCATGATCATTCAGATGCGTTTGTCGGGAATGGCTGATTTCCGAACGCTTCCTTCGGCGGATCGGCTCGATCATCCACCTGTGTCCTCAAACTTTCCAGACGCTCCTTCAGCTCCTGGACGACGGCGGCATACTGAGGATCCGAGTAAAAGCTTCGCGTTTCTTCCGGATTAGCCAATCGATCGAGAAGCTCCCAGGAATCCCCATCGGTGTAGTAATGGACCAGCTTGTACCGTTCCGTAATAACACCCCGGTGCGGCTGGACTCGATGGGGTGCCGGGTACTCATAGTAGTGGTAGTAGAGCGCATCGCGCCAGGCAGCACCCTGTGGATCGGTCAGCAATGGCTGTAGGCTGGATCCCTGCATCGGCTGGAGCGGCTGGACACCGGCTGCATCAAGAAACGTCGGCGCAAAATCGATCAGGGAAACGATCCTGTCAGAGTGGGAACCTGGACGCGTCACTCCGGGCCAGCGCACCAGGAGGGGAGTGCGCGCTGATTCCTCGAAGATCCATCGCTTGTCAAACCAGCCATGCTCGCCGAGGAAAAATCCCTGATCCGAAGTGCAGACAACAAGGGTATTTTCCGCAAGTCCGTGTTGATCGAGATAGTCGAGGACTCGTCCGACACTTTCATCGACCGCTTTGACGCATCCCAGATAGTCGTGCATGTAGCGCTGATAGCGCCACTTGATCAGATCTCTGCCCTGCAGATTCTTTTCGATGAAAGCCTGATTCCTCGATGCATAGTACGCATTCCATTCCTCCAGTTCCTTGGGACGCATGCCGGTAGGAGTGCGCAATTTTGCATCCAGATCGGTGAACGTCCGGTCGATCCCCATGTCATGATCCTTCACGGCACGCTGGCGCCCCTCCAGATCGTCGAACAGCGTTGGTGGTTCGGCGAAAGGGTGATCGCCGTTGAACCCCAGATGGCGAATCGGTGGCGCCCATTCGCGATGGGGAGCCTTGTGCTGCAACATCAGAAGGAATGGCTTGTCGGGGTCGCGATGATCCAGCCACTCGAGACTCAGATCGGTGATCCGGTCGGTGACATAACCTACCTCGGTCAACTTCTCTCCCATCCGATTCATCGGTGGGTTGTAGTAGATCCCCTGGCCCGGAAGAATCTGCCAGTGATCAAATCCCGTCGGTTCGGAGACAAGATGCCATTTTCCGATCAGTGCCGTCTGGTACCCGGCCTTCTGAAGTAGCTTGGGAAATGTCTGCTGCTGCCCATCGAACCGACTGTTCGTGTTGTTGAAGAAACCGTTCTTATGGGAGTACAGGCCCGTCAGCACCGTCGCTCGACTCGGTCCACAGATCGAGTTGGTGACCATGCAGCGATCGAACCGCATCCCCTCGCGAGCGATGCGATCCATGTGCGGGGTCTGCAGAAGTTTTCTAGTCTCTCCGTAAGCGCTGATGGCCTGGCAGGTCAGGTCATCTGAAAAAATGAAAACGATGTTCGGGCGCTTGGTATCAGGGCTGGCTCCAGAGGGCTGGTCAGCCCGGGTCACCGGGATGGGGAGCGCCAAGAGGAGCAATGCAACGAAGAGCAGGCAATTGGCCAGCTTCGGTGGCAGGTAGCAGCCTGGGAATCGGTCGAACATCGCGCAACCTTTCTGATTCACGTTTTTCCTGCAAGTCGGACCCCTGGCTCCATCGACCAGCAGCCGGAGTCTTTTCGCCAATTTAGCCTAGCAGATCTAAGGAAGCGAGTTTCAAGATGCAACGCCCCCTGGAGGATCTGCGTTCGTTGCGATCGGACTGTTCGCGTTATTCGGCATTCTCCCGTGTCGATTTCTGACTATTCTGACATCGTAGGTGATGCGGCGCTGGGTGGCGGACGATGCTCCGGTCGAAGCGGAGAGCAACTCGTCTGGCATGCGTTCGCGTTTCCAGACGGTGTTGGTTTGGGGAGGACGGGCGATATTGCGCAGTGGCCAGGCCGCAGGATTGGGCGAACTGGCTTTCCATGGGGATCGCGGTAGGAGCAGGCAAGATGGCCAACTCCGCTCGAATATGAAAGTCGATATGGATGGGAGAGAGTCCTTCGCGCAGCGGTGTCTTTGATTCGGGGACCGACCAGCGTCTGGCGCGCTTCAGTGAAAGCATCAGCCAGGATCACCGGCTGGCACGCCACGATCTACGTGGCTCGATCGCCCATGCGCTCATGCTGTCCCGTCAGGGTATTCTCACCGAATCGGAGGCAGGCCAGATCGTCACTGCCCTGGAGGAGATCGGCGGAAGGATCGAACGGGGGGAACTGCAGCATCGGATCGAGTTGGAAGATATCCACATGCATGTGGAGCAGGCGCTGATAGACCAGTTGGGAGATGTGGGACGGAAACTGCATACAGGCAGGTCCCGCAATGACCAGGTCTCGACCGATCTGCGGCTTTGGACGCGGGATGCGATCGATCGCGTGGTCCGGCTGCTGACCGATCTGCAGCGAGCCTTCCTGGAACGATGCCAGAGCGATGAAGGAATCGTCCTTCCCGCCTACACCCATCTGCAGCGCGCCCAGCCGGTATTGGCGGCGCATTACTGGCTGGCCTATATCGAGAAACTGGAGCGGGATCGCCAAAGGCTGCTGGATGCGCGAAGGCGAGTCAATCAGTGCCCCTTGGGAGGGGCGGCCGTCGCCGGCACCAGCCTGCCGATCGATCGCCACTGGGTCGCCAGGGAACTTGGGTTCGAGGGGGTCGCCGCCAACAGCATCGATATCAGCAGCGATCGGGATTTCGCCATCGAATCGACCTTCGTCCTGTCGCTGATCGCGGCGCACTTGAGCGGCTGGGCGGAGGAGTGGATCCTGTGGTCGACGGTCGAATACGGTTTCCTCAAGCTGCCCCATCGCTTCTGCACCGGCAGTTCGATCATGCCTCAGAAAATCAATCCGGACACCTTGGAGTTGACCCGTGGCAAGGCGGCTCGCGTGATCGGCCATCTCCAGACGCTGCTGGTGCTGATCAAAGGACTTCCCTTGGCATACAACCGGGATTTGCAGGAAGACAAATTTCCGCTTTTCGATTCCTTCGACACGGTGGAAGCCTGCCTGGAGCTGGCGATTCCTATCGTCCAGCAGTCGACGCTCCAGAAACCGGCGATCCAGGCGAGGTTGGAGCACGGTTATCTGGATGCCACGACGGTCATGGAGAAACTGATCGTTCTTGGAATGCCGCAACGTACCGCACATCACATCGTGGGCGCTTTGGTGCATGCCGCGATGCAGCGTAACATTCCCCTTGCGGAGTTACCTTCCGAGGCGATCGGTGCGATTGATCCAAGACTGGGCGATGCCACATGGCAGCAGGCGCTCCGCGAATCGATGGGTGCCGGTGCTGCGGTCCACGCGTACCAAAGCTACGGGTCCAGTCACCCTCAGCAGGTGGCCCACCAGATCGCCGCCTGGACCGCCCGCTTGGATGCTCGACCCAACGACCCCAACCTCGAAAAACTTGGCACGACCCAGAACTGAAAGCAGCCAGACCCAAGAGATTCTCTGGAGAGATTTTTCTTAACATGCTGAAACAACTTCACTGGTCGCTTCCGTGCGCCCCAAATTCTTCGCCCGTCCCCTGCTGCACCCGGCGATCCCGCAGTCGTTTTTTTACGATCTTCGACTGGCGGCTGTTGGCCCTCTCCCTGACGCTTCATGCCGGCGCGGTGATTCAGGCTCAGGATGATCCATTTGGTGAGCCAGTAGCAAGTGCTGCAGAGGACCCTTTTGGGGCGCCCGCAACTGCTGTCGGAACGGCCGCACCGCAGAGAGCGGGGGGTAATCGAGCCTCGCTGCCTAGCCAGGAGGCGTGGTCTCCTGATCCAGTCATTCGGAATCTTCGCCAGCAACCGGCTCGCAATCACCGCGAACTGGCCCGGGGGGTGCTCTATCTCAGTCGTCTTCAGGCATGGGAGGATCTGGCCAATTGGATCGCACCTTGGATCGATCGGCCCCTGACACCGGACCAAGCGGCCGACATGGTTTCGGAGATTGGAGCCGACGGCTGGCTGGCGGCTCGCCGCGTCGCCGGATCGTCGCTCTCGGACGAGCAGCAGAAATGGATCGATCGCATCCTGGGCGAGGCCAGCTTGTCAACGCGTGATCCCCAGAAGCTGAAGCAGCAGTGGGACAAGCTTTCGGATGCCAGGTTGGCGACCCGCAAGGAAGGAGCTCTGGGGCTTTTATCAGCTGGATCAACGGGACTGGCATACCTGCTGCAGCAGTCGATGACCGAGGCGAAGGTTCCGATTCAGGCAGTGGGTGGGACGCTTCGTGAGTTTCAATCGGAGGGGATCGCAGCGGCCAAAGCGGCTCATGCGCTGGCTGTCCCCGAAGCCCGCCAGCGTCTCCTTCCTGTCCTTGCTGCGATGCCTGGAGCCAATTATCTTCCACAGCTGGTCTCCGGGATCTACGACGCCCAATTGGATCCCCCGACGCGTAGTTACCTGGCCAGTGTGGTCGAATCGCGGCTTGGCCACCTTCCAGGCCAGACGGAAACGCTCAGCTGGCTGGGTCAGCAGTTGAAAGATCAGTTTCACACATGGAAGATCGCTTCGCAAACCGATATCCCGGCAGACCGACCTGTCTGGCGGATCGATGGAGGCAAGCTGCAGGAAGTGGTAGGTGATGAGCGGCAGTTGGCGGCTGGTCAGACGTTGCAGACTGCTTTGATGATGCTTCGCAGTGCCGACCTTCCCGAGGACCGCGCTGCACTGCCGATGGCACTTGCCCTCGAAGCACTCGCTCAATTCCCTCCGGCTGCGCAATCCGACCCCATCGTCGCACTGCAGTCGCTGGTGCCCCATGATCGATGGAATTCGGTGACCCTCTGGCCACAGGTCTATCAGGCTGCTGGCGATTCAGTTCTGCCACGAGCGGCCTACCAGGCGCTGCGGCAGATGGAAGCGCTTCATAGCAATGATCAGGTTCCCTCGGATGCCATCGCCGGAAGTCTGGTCGATGCCGCGCGGCATGGAGCGATGGCTCATCGCTATGCGGCCACCAGTCAATTGGCTCCGCGCTGGCTAGCGGGAGCTGGCATGGTGGCGGGAGCCAGCCAATCGATCGCCGACAATATCCAGGAGATGTCGAGGTTGGAAGGGGCACCGCTAGTACTGATCGCCGGACGCGATGCGGCGCTGCGAAGCATCGCGACCAGGGCTCTCAAGCCGCTGGGCATTCGTACCGCCGAGGTGAATGATGCTCGTGAGCTTCTGCGTTGGGTAGAACATCCGAATCCGGTGGAAGCGATCCTTGCGGTCGATCGAATCGGAGTTGGGGATCTGAGCGAAGCGCAGTGGGTTCAGAAACTAAGAGCGCATCGAAGAACTCGCGACATCCCGATCGGGTTGCTTTCCAGCGATATTCCGGAGACGCAGGAATGGGTGCTGGCGGAAACACCTCGGTTGTTTCGGGCGCCTATGCCTGGGTCGATCGAAGCGATGGACCAGATCTGGCAGCAGTGTCAGAGCCTTGCTGGAGGGGCCCCAGTCGACGCTTCGCAGCGATGGCAGTGGAAGGCAATCGCTGACCGCATTCTGGCGGAAGTGGCTGCAAAACCTCCCAACCAGCGTCCGGCGGGCACCGACCGCTGGCTGAAGGAACCCTGGGATGGACGGGTTGAATGGGAACCCAATCAACTGGATCATGACAAGAAGATCCTCCCGGTCTCCCAGACATCGAAGAATACCTCCAACTGATACAGGCCCCTTCCGCTCATGGTGCGCTACGGTTCGAATGCCTACCCCGAGGATGGACCGCCGCTGGCGGGGATCATCGGAGCCGGGCCTGCCATGCAGGCGGTTTTCGAGAAGACGCGGCGCGTGGCGCAAAGCAACGCATCGGTGCTGTTGCTTGGCGAGACCGGCACCGGCAAAGAGCTAATTGCAACGGCTATCCATAGGCTGAGCCGGCGGGCTTCGGCGCCGTTCGTGAAGGTCAACTGCGGGGCGCTCAGCGAGAGCCTTCTGGAGAGCGAGTTATTCGGTCATGTGCGAGGTTCCTTCACCGGCGCCGTCAACAATCGCACTGGGAGATTCGAAGCAGCGCACACCGGAAGTATTTTTCTCGACGAAATCAACAGCACCTCCCTGCTGCTGCAGGTGAAGCTTCTGCGCGTTTTGCAGGAACGGGAATTCGAACGGGTCGGGGATACCCAGACGATCACCGTCGACACGCGCGTGATCGCGGCCAGCAATCGCAATCTGGCCGATGAAGTCGCCGCAGGACGGTTTCGCGAAGACCTTTACTGGCGGCTGAATGTCGTGCCGATCGATATCCCTCCACTTCGCGATCGGCGGGAGGATATCCCTGATCTGGTCGCGTTTTTTCTCCGACACTACAACCAAGCCAACGACCGTCAGATCCAGGAGGTCGATCCTGAGGCGCTGAAGGCTCTTCAGGCCTATCACTGGCCCGGCAATGTACGAGAGTTGCAGAACTACATCGAGCGGGCGGTGGTGATGGCGGAATCGGATCGGTTGTCGATCGATCTGCTGCCGGAATATCTGACCGGCTCCAAAGCGAATCCGACGGGGGATGCAGCCTGGTTGGCAGGTGCCGATTTCGAGCAGCTGGTGCCTTTGGTGGTTCAGCGTGGTTTGAAGGAAGCACCCGGTGATGCCGAGAATCTCCACGCAAAAGTGGTCGACCGCATCGAGAAGGAACTGATCGCGCAGGTGCTGGATGCATGCCAGCAGGTACAGACCAAGACGGCGACGCGACTGGGTATCAATAGAAATACATTGCATAAAAAAATGAAGGATTACTCGCTGGGTGACTCGGATTCTCCCTGACCAGACTGGATCTGGTTCCGGTCCGAGGCCGCACTGCTGTCGTGATCGGTTCCCTTAGATTGTCCAGTCCAGTTGAACTGTTTGGCTCCATCGGGATCTGCGGCGTAAGCCATCAGGAAGATCGCATGGATCCATAGCATGCAGGGGCGGACTGCAGAAACCCGTTGGCATCGTCCAGGCAAAGTTCGAATGGAGAGCCATGAAACGCTATGTGGTAACAGGGGGCGCAGGATTCATCGGATCCAACCTTGTCCGGTACCTCATCGGACTGGGGCATCATGTCCTCAATATCGACGCATTGACGTATGCCGGTAACCTGCAGTCGCTCAGCGACATTCAGGAGCATCCGAATTATCGATTCAAGCGGCTGGATCTTTGCTCCAGCGTTGGCCTCTTCGACCTTCTTATTGGTTTTCAGCCCGATGCAATCCTGCATCTGGCGGCGGAGAGTCATGTCGATCGATCGATCGAAGGTCCCGCCCCATTTATTCACACCAATGTAGTCGGGACTTTTCATTTGCTGCACGCCTGCGCCCGGTATCTAGCACAGGCCGACCGTTCCAGAGCCGATGCGTTTCGTTTCCTCCATGTCTCAACCGACGAAGTCTTTGGGACACTAGGCGCAACGGGATGGTTTTCCGAGCGTTCTCCTTACGATCCTAGGTCGCCCTACTCGGCCACCAAAGCCGCATCCGACCATCTGGTGAGGGCGTGGCACCACACTTATGGATTGCCGATTCTCATCACCAATTGTTCCAACAATTACGGTCCCTACCAGTTTCCTGAAAAACTGATCCCGACCGTGATTCTCAAGTGCCTTCGAAGAGAACCGATTCCCATCTATGGTCAAGGCGAGAACGTGCGCGATTGGCTTTTTGTACTCGATCACTGCAAGGCGATCGAAAGAATCGTCGAGAGGGGACGCATCGGAGAGACCTACCTCGTGGGAGGCAACAACGAGATGACCAATCTTGTGCTGGCCAGGAAGATCTGCGGGATCATGGATCAACTGAGGCCGATGAAGGAGGGCAGCAGGCATGAAGCGTTGATCACCCTGGTGCCCGATCGTCCAGGTCATGATCATCGCTATGCTGTGGACGCCAGCAAGCTGAAAACAGAACTTGACTGGCAGCCTGATCCAGATCATCAGCGACTTCTGAAGGAAACAGTGCAATGGTACCTGGACCACGAAGAGTGGTGGCAGGCGATCCTCTCCGGACAGTACTCTCTGGAACGCAAGGGTTTGCAATTGCGATGGGAGGACTGACAGATGGTGCAAGTGTCAAAGCCGACTTGCTTTCTCCCCGCAGGCGATGAGGCGATTGGGTTTCTAGCTGTTCGCGACAGGATGGATCGATGGACCACCGCGATCGAAGAGAGGATAGGATGAACGAGTCGAAAAAGGGAGTTCTTGGCGGTCAGCGAGTCGGTATCATCCTGGCAGGCGGCAGTGGATCGCGGCTTCATCCCGTCACTATGGCGGTCTCCAAGCAGTTGCTGCCGATCTATGACAAGCCAATGATCTACTACCCGATGTCAGTGCTGATGTTGGCAGGGATCCGGGAGATCCTCGTCATCACCACGCCGCACGATCAAGCAGCCTTTCAAAGGTTGCTGGGTGACGGAAGTCAGTTCGGGATGCAATTGTCCTGGTGCGCGCAGCCCAGGCCCGAGGGACTGGCTCAGGCATTCACCCTGGGTGAGCCGTACATCGATGGACGGCCATCGTGCCTGATCCTCGGCGATAACTTCTTTTATGGTGAGGGATTCAAGCAACTCCTGCAGTCGGTGAGTCAAAGTCATGACGAGGGGGCGACGATTTTTGCCTATCCCGTGCGTGATCCAGAACGTTATGGCGTGGTCCAGTACGATCCGGCCACTGGAGTGGTCCATTCACTGGAGGAAAAGCCGAAGAAACCCAAGAGCAGTCTTGCGGTTCCGGGGCTCTATTTCTATGACCACCGAGTCTGTCAGTTCGCCCGCACTCTTCGACCCTCGGCCCGCGGGGAGCTGGAAATCACCGATCTGAACCGGATCTACATGGAGCTGGGTCAGCTCAAGGTCCATGAACTTGGCCGCGGTTTTGCATGGCTGGACACCGGGACCCACCGCAGTCTCATCGAGGCAAGCAATTTCGTGGAAGCGCTTCAGGAGAGGCAAGGACTGCAAATCGCCTGCCTGGAAGAGATCGCATGGGACAACCGATGGATCACCGACACGCAACTGCAAGCCGCTACCCTTGCGATGGGAAAAAGTAAGTACGCAGAGTATCTGGATCAACTGACGAACAAGCGAAGCGAGAGCTGACTCAGCAGGAACACACAACAATCAATGGCGGTTCGTACGATGCGATGCCTTGAAGGCGATTGGTACATCGGGCGATCAGAAAATTGAATCGACCACCTTGCCGCCACCGGCGAAGTGCGGACGACCTTCGCGATCGTAGAGCGTCTGAGTCGGCTCGATTCCCAGAGCATGCAGCATCGTCGTGGCGAAGTCTAGCGGGCTGACTGGATGCTCTTTGGGGTAGGCCCCGTGCCGGTCGCTGGAGCCATGGACGACTCCACCACGCACCGGACCACCCGCCAGAATCCCACTGTAACAGTATGGCCAATGCTCGCGGCCCGCATTGGCCGCTGTGATCTGCGGTCGCCTTCCGAACTCTCCTACCCAGGCCACCAGCGTATCCTCCAGCATCCCTCGCTCCTTCAGGTCGCTCAGCAAGGCCGTCAACGCCAAGTCCGCCGGTGGCGCTAAATCGTTCTTCAATCGATTGAAGTTGTCCCCGTGGGTATCCCAGAAATTCTTTCCATCGTTGTGCCAATTGACCGAGACCAGTGGCACTTCGTGTTCGATCAACCTACGGGCCAGCAGAACGGACTGGCCATGGATGTTCCTACCGTAGCGATCCCGCGTCGATTCCGATTCGCGACCTAAGTCAAACGCCTCTCTGGCTCGCGACGATCCCAGAATCGCCAATGCCTGTTGCTGATGAGTCAGCAGGCTGGCCTGCGAGGCAGCCTGCTGATCCAGGCGGCGCTGAGCGGAGGAGAGCAACTGATGGAGTTGGGCTCGAGACTGCAGCCGATCGAGAGACAAGTTATCGGGCAGGGAGATGCCAGGGGGCTTCCATTGAGCCTGACTGGGGTCTCCCGTCAGAAGCATCCCGTCGTGCGAAGAACCCAGCCAGCCTCCATGCTGTCCAGGAGCCTGACCGCCGGGAGCTGCAGGATGGTAGGCTTTCCAAGGGAGCGACACCCAAGATGGCATGTCTGCTGCACCTGGACGCAGCGCGCTGACCAGCGCCCCCATATGAGGCGAGTCCTTCGGGCCGGGCGGCACATCATCGCTCTTGACCACCGGAGCCCATTGTCCAGTCAGGGTAGCATGGCCGCTGGATAAATGAGCCGGATCGCCGTGGGACATCGATCGGATCAAGGCGAATTGGTCGTTCCACTGGGCCATGCGAGGCAGAATCTCGCTAAACCGAACACCGGGAAGCCTAGTGGAAATCGTCCGGAAATGACCCCGTATCTCGTCCGGCGCCTCAGGCTTAGGATCGAGCGTATCCAGGTGGCTGGGACCGCCCCAAAGAAAAATGAAGATGCATCGTTTGGCACGACCGAAGCCATCAGATGCCCCCTGGCTGGAGGCATGACTTCGCGCTAGCAGCCAATCGGAAATCGACAGCCCGAGCGCCGATAGCCCGCCCGCCTGAAGTAACGACCGACGGCTGTGACGCCGGGCTTGCTGGAAGGACCGACATCCGCGCGATGCATCCATGACCAGGCGCCTAGCGGAAATGGGGAAGGAAAATGACGGGGGTGGGATCGCCTGCGTATAGTATGAACGCAACAGCGTGGGAAGGGAAGTTCGATAAACCGCTCAACCGATCGCTGATTTACCAGCAGCTTTGACTGCTTCTCGAATTACCTTTTTCCAAACCCTGGACTTTCCCAACCCAGGGTTCAATTGACCGTTTGGCGTGGCCTCGATGGCTACGGGGAGAGATCGTTGGGATGGGAATGAAGTAGAAAAAAACTTTAGCCTCCTTCGGTAGCCACCATCGCCACATGGTGGATGGGCTGGTCGAAAGATCCTGCGAAGACATCCACCGCAATGGACAACCTACATCCTACTCAGGGATCAGCCACCTTGGAAAAAAGGAGCCCAGCCAGATGGAGGTAAAGCGATTCGACTGCCCATGCTGTGGCTATCGGAATCTGGAGCACCCTGCCTACAGCGAAATGCCTCAGCCCCTTCCTAGTGACCTTGGTAATCCCCCCTACATCGGTCGCTACGGGATGGCTTCCTTCCAGTGCTGCGACTGCTGTGGTTTCGAATTCGGATTTGATGACGATGCATCAGCAAGCGGTCGGGAGACTTCATTTGAGGAGCACTTGCGTCGTTTTGTGCAGAGTGGCATGCCGTGGTTTCGGCCCGATTGCAGACCGGAAGGATGGGATCTGGAGATCCAATTGCGACAAGCGGGAATATCTCATCTTGCTTTTCGACCGAAGTGGGAACGCTGATGCAACTAGCATCTCTTGGTAGCCGGCATCTCTTGGTAGCCGGCATCTCTTGGTAGCCGGCATCTCTTGGTAGCCACCGCGGCCACGCGTTGGATGGCATCGCCTGCAGTCTCCTTCTCCGATGCATCCTCTGACAATTTGAGCTACCACGATCTTCGATCGGTTTTTTCCATCCTGCATCTCTTGGTAGCCACCGCGGCCACGCGTTGGATGGCATCGCCTACAGTCCAATTCTCCGCTTCATCCTCTGACAATTTGAGCTACCACGATCTTCGATCGGTTTTTTCCATCCTGCATCTCTTGGTAGCCACCGCGGCCACGCGTTGGATGGCATCGCCTACAGTCCAATTCTCCGCTTCATCCTCTGA
>JBIINB010000160.1:0-9377 GCA_044337705.1 Pirellulaceae bacterium
AGCGGGGCGGGAGGTTCTCAAGCTGGCGGGCACCAATCCAAAATATGTTGGACTGTATCAGGCGGTTGAGTCGGCTACGGCGTTGCCTGCAGCAGATCGTGCGGGCAGTGCGGAAGACTATCCCGAGATTGCCGAACTGCCGTGGATGGCCACAGCGATGGTTGCTATCGACTCCCAGATTGAGGCGTTGCGCCCGTGGATCGAGCCGACGAGTGGAGACGAGGGCAGAGAAGGGATCGATGCATCCCAGCTGCGCCAAGAGCTGGATCAGATCAGTCGGGCGGCGTTGCTGCTGCGCGAGGAGTACAAGGAGATGCGGAGGAGACCATGGGAAGTCGACGGCGATGCCGAGCGATTCCAACAGCTGATGCTGCATTCCGAACAGGCTGCAGAAGAGATTGAAATGCTGCTGGACCAGCCGGGGCCTTGGACCCCATCGCGAAGGCAGTCCCTGCAGGTCCCTTGGGGGCGACTGATGCAAGGATGCAAGGACTGCCATGAAGGGTATCGTGATCGCGCGGCAGGTAAGCTGCCTCGCACGAAGTGAGCGACGCTTACTTGAAGATCGCAGGAGCACGCATCTTGGTGTGGATCTCGTTGCACACTTCAGGGCTCAAACGAAGCCCATGCGCCAGATCGCGCAGGTAGTTGGCTTCCGCCTGATTGTCGAGCGTGATTGCCGACAGCGACACCATATAGACCTGCTCTTCCATCCCAAGGGGAACATCCCAAGCAAACTGGCGCACATCGAGTGGCTGTTCCAGTTCGGCTTGGATGAACTGCACGGCCTGCTGGGAGGCACCGCCGACCTGCTGCAGAATTGCCTGCTGTTCATCGCGGCTGATTTCCCCGTCGGCCTTGGCTGCGTTGAGCATGGCGCGGATGAGGATCAGTGCCTGCTGCTGGCGGACCGCATCGGACACGGGCGGCTTGGGAGGCTGAGGGAAGGGGTCGGGACGCTTGGCCGGTGGCACGGGGGCCGCTGGTTTTTGAGGTGGCGTTGGCCAGGGGAAGCCGGACGATCCACCGGTATTGCCGGTGGGTGCGGCGCCGCCTGAACGGGGCTGGTTGCCCTTGGAGACGTTCAGCAAATCTTCCAGGTCGCGTGCCGCCGACGCGATGTCGGGCTCACCCGACCGGCGTCCAGCGCTGGGCGCCTGCTGGCCGCGAGAGCCGGCGAAGATGTCGGGCAGCGATCCGCCACCACTGGCACCGCCACCTGCACCCCCCAATGTCTTGCCAAGAATCTGTCCCAAAATATCGATTGGATCCATCGAAGTTACCCTTCCTGCAAGGAGAGAAAAATATCGCTTGTGCCGATGGGACGATGGACGCATGCCACAAAGTGCCCAACGGACCGAACGGCGGTATTGTATCGCAGACGACCGATTCCTGGGTGGATTGGCCGCGTTGAATTCATGGGGTCTTCGCAGATGGTGCGGAAGCATCCTAAAGGAAAAAGGAAAAAGATTGCTGGGACCTACTCCAGCTGGCCAAACAGTCGGTCGACGGCCCGCTCGAAGGGCTCCTGCCACCCCAGGGCCAGCAGGCAATCGCTGTCCTCCTGAGCGCCACCGCGATTGGACAGCTGGCGATCGGTGGGGGCATAGTAAATGTAGCCGTTGGTATATCCCAAAAGGTACGACGCGGGTCGCCCCTGCCGCTGCTTGGCTGCTAGGCCAATTTCGACGGTCAGTTCTCCGGGAAAGGTCACCATGCGCCAGGGGCCAATTCCCACTCCCATGAGTTCCACGGGAATGGTTCGGGATTTGGCTTCCAAGTTCTCTCCATGATGCATCTTCAGGAGCGCCAGATTGGTCTCTACTCGGGTTAGTCGTTCCATCGCCTCGATATTCGCCTGATACCTTTCCAGCTGCTGTTGTTGCCATCGATCCATTTTTTGAAAGTCGTCGATCGCCAGTTGCTGATCTCGCAGGTATCTTCCTTTGTCGGCAGATGGGAATTCAGGGTTCAGGCGATGCTTGAGCAATGTCTGGAGGAAGCCTTTGAAGTTCATCGATCCGGGCTGGATCGAACCCAGTAGTCGCTCCCGCTCTTTCTCCAGGAGTGCGATGGTGAGCGCCAAGTCGGCACGCGGCAGTTCCAGTGGCATCTGAACCCATCGAAGCTTGGGGTCCCCTTCGATGGCGGTCGCCTTCCATGCGGCCCGCAGTGTCGTCTGTGCCAGCAGCAAACCCAGCAGCTCGGCGTGCCTTGGCAGGGAAAGATCCTTGTAGAGCACCGGGTTGATGTCCCCTGCACATCCCTGAAGAAAGAAAGCCATCGACTCGCCACCGGAAAGTTCCTCGATCGCCGTCGATGCCATGCCGGTCAGATCAGCGGTGTTGGCACCCGAGGGAACGCCTTGGATTGGATGGACCGCAAACGTATAGACAATGGCCAGGGGCCGACCATTGGCGCGATCCAGGCGCAGGACACCGACTTCCGGATCGATCGGGCCGGAGGCTGCGATGGCGGAATCCGACTCCAGCGGATACGCATGCCGCACATCGACCTGACGGCCATCGTGAGTCGTCAGGCGTCGATTCTCCGAGATGCGGCGTTCTTCTCCCCTGCCGATGGCGATGGAGACAGGTTGAAGATTTTCGATTCCCTGCCGGACAGCCGCGACGGTCTTTTCCAGCACGTCGACGCTGCAGATTCCGTGGCAGTGACTGGTGTTGACCATCAGATGCTGGGGCGCAATTCCGCAGGTGTCGGCAAGCTGCTTTCGGAGGTCGACAAGAAAGTTTCCCGGTAGCGGTCCGATCCGTTCCAGCGCCACCACATCCAGCGTCACGATGGCGTATCGCTGGCCATCCTGTTCCAGCACCAGCGCTTTGGCATAGAGGGGATCGTGAGCGGCCCCTGCCTGCTTTCCGGTGATATCCGATCGCCCACATCCGGCCTTCAGCGTTCCGGCCGATGCCGAAGGCAATCCTGCAGTTGCAAGGAAAGCCAACATCGCGATCGAAGTCAGGCACGCCGTAAAAAATGAACCGCTGGAGAGGAGTGTCCGCCGCAAGATAGCCTCCCGCTAAAGATCCCACCGAGGGTGCCTAGTCCATTCATCCTATCGTATCCCGGCCCCGTTTTCTCGTTCTTTACGGCAGCGGGGGCAGGCCGAGTTCTTTCAAAAAGCTATTGTGCTTGGCGGTCGCGGCCCGGATCGCTTCCTCGATGCGGACCAGCTCCTGATGCGTGGCGCCAAGGTCGATCTCGTCCTCGCCAACTGCCGTACTGATGTAACGGCTGATGTTGAGGTTGAAGTCGTTCTTCTCGATTTCATCCATTCCGACGCGGCGAGAGTAACGCTGCTCCTCAGAACGATTGCGGTACGCGTCGATGATCTTGGCGATGTGCTCTCGGGTCAGTCGGTTCTGTTTCTTCCCCTTCTCGAAATGCTCAGAGGCGTTGATGAAGAGGAGGTCGTTGGGTTTCTTGCATCGCTTGAGAACCAGGATGCAGACCGGGATCCCGGTGGAGTAGAAGAGGTTCGGCGGTAGCCCGATCACGGTGTCGATATGGCCGTCCTTGAGGAGCTTGGTCCGGATCCGCTCCTCAGCACCACCTCGGAAGAGAACGCCGTGGGGGAGGATGATGGCCATGACCCCTTCGTCCTTGAGGAAGTGGAACCCGTGCAGCAGGAACGCGAAGTCGGCAGCCGACTTGGGGGCCAGACCGTGGCTTTTGAAGCGAACGTCGTCGGCCATGCTGTCGCTGGGCTCCCACCGGTAACTAAAGGGTGGATTGGCGACGATGGCGTCGAAGGAAGGTTTCTTGGCCGGGTTCAATTCGCACATCTTGTCCCACTCGTTGAGCAAGGTGTCGCCGTGAAAGATCTCGAACTCGGAGTCCTTTACCCCGTGGAGCAACATATTCATGCGGGCCAGGTTGTAGGTGGTGATGTTCTTTTCCTGGCCAAAGATCTTGCCGATGGTTCCACCGTTTTCCTTCATCCGTTTTCGGACGTTGAGCAGCAAGGATCCGGATCCGCAGGCGAAGTCCATGACGCTCTCCAGCCGTTTCTTGGGTCCGGTGTTGGGCTCTTGGCTATCGAGTGTGACGATCGCCGAGAGGATGTCGGACATCTGTTGCGGCGTATAGAACTCGCCTGCTTTCTTGCCGGACCCGGCTGCGAATTGGCCGATGAGGTATTCATAGGCATCCCCCAACGCATCGACGTCGGTGGAGAACTCGGAGAGCCCCTCGGCGATCTTTTGGAGGATGGTGCAGAGCTTGGCGTTTCGATCGGTGTAGGTCCTGCCGAGTTTGTCCGAGCCGAGGTTGATCTCGGAGAACAGGCCCTGAAACGTGCTCTCGAACGATTCATTCTCGATGTATTTGAAGCCTTCCTGGAGGGTGCTGAGCAGATCGTTGCTCTGCGTCCGGGCCATGTTGGCGATGCTGCTCCATAGGTGTTCGGGCTTGATGACGTAATGCACCTTGCGCCGCATCTGCTTTTCGAACTCGGCGACGTCGTTGGGATTGTTGGCGTACCAGAGTGCCAGCGGCACACGGCGATCGTCACCGAAGAGCTCTCCCTTTTCGGCGACGGTGGAAGCGGTACGGCGCGAGCTGTCCGGTGTCCCCGGTGTCACGCCAATTTGCGGGTAATCCTTGCCCAGTTCTTTCTTGGCTGCGGTCTCGTAGTTATCGGACAGGTAGCGAAGGAAGAGGAACGATAGCATGTAATCGCGGAAATCGTCCGCGTTCATGGCGCCACGCAGATCGTCCGCGATTTTCCAGAGGGTATTGCCGAGTTGTTTTTGGTTGGTTTCGGTCATTAGCAAGCGATCGATTTCAAAATGAATTTGCTTCTTTGAACGGTACGATGTAAGACTGTGGCATCGGAAGTTGAAATTCGGCTCCATGCCGTGTGATTGACGGTCCGCCGCTCAATCCTCTACCTTCCGATTTTTTATTGACTCTCCGGTCATTGGTGAACGTTTTCGAGTGTGATACGTCCCATACGGCCTTTCTGAGATGTCGTCGGCATCAACGATAAGGCCAATTTTCGGCCAAATAAGTCCGAGGAATCGGTCCTCTCCCTTGGTGATGGCATCAGTCGTGGCGTGATGCGTGAAGCGGTGGAAATAAGCAAGGGCTCACGCGAAGACGCAATGGGGCGAAGAGGGTGTGAGGTTCATGAGAGGGGAAGATCGGAGCATCGTCGTTCACGTCTTGTTCCCGTGTTCTTTCACAAGTTCTTGTGCCGAAACCATGATTGGCTTGTTATCCCTAACGATTACCACGCCGGTGTTCGTACGGATTGCGATACTTCGCGCTAGAGCCGCAGCGCGTTGCATCGCAGCCACGGAGGCTCGAAGGTCGGCGCTTTTAGCGTTGGCAATATCTTGTGCAATCATTTCCGCTCTCCCCATTGGATCAATTCCGGGACTAACCCTGAATTATCATACACAGCCCATTCGTCGGCAATGTCACGATAGATCGTCTCAAAGTTACGAAGGCCCGCAGCAAATCTGCGACGAACGACTGCCTCGGGGACATGGTGTCCACCCTGCGACACTCTCAGTGCGACGCGAGCAACGGCGGTATCCGCGTTGGGCAAGGCAAGGAAAAAGAGAACAATACGATATCCAGCAGCTTGCCATTGCTTGAAGCGATGGAGATAGCTTTTTCCTGCGAGGGTTGTTTCGAATGCGAAACTCTCTCCTCGGTTCGCGCAGGTAGTCATCTCTTCCAACATCAAGCGTCCAGCGCGAATGGCTGCTGCCTCGGGAGCGAATGGTGACAAGCCCGCCGCGATAAGATCAGCGTTGATAAACCGTGGACACTTTGCCTCGTTTGGAAGAAACGTTTGCGCAAACGTTGTCTTACCCGCTCCGTTGGGACCAGCAATGATGATGATCTTCTTGTTCATGCCTTAGCCTCCTTCGTAGTTGAAAACCGAAGCAAGGGCTCACGCAAAGACGCGAAGACGCAAAGGGGACAATACTGTACATGCCTCGTAAACGCCATTCAAATTTTACCGGAGCAACAGACAACAAGAGCATGACAGGTGATGGTCGGTTTTCCGCTCACCGCACCGCGAAGATTATCCGCGATTTTCCAAAGGGTGTTGCCGAGCTGTTTTTGGTTGGTTTCGGTCATGGGTTAATGCGCCGCCCGTTCTACTTCTGCGGCGAATTCAGCAGCAGTGTTTGGACGAACAAGTCGCACTCCATACTCGTTGAAGAGCGGCTCGATGTGCCGGTCAATCTCCTTCTTTTGCTTTTCATCTTCAACAGTTGATACAACGATCAACTTGTATCTTTCCCCATCAATCCCATGCTTTTGAACAAGGTTACCCGTCACGGCTAGGTTGGTTGCGTTGAATTCAGCACGCCTATTGCCGGCAAAAACCTGAGGACTTACCAAATTCACGACCCCATTTTGAAATGCATAAGGGACATCCAATTTTCGCCCAATGATTGGTACGGTGATTGGCTTTGGATCCCAAATCTTGTGCGCTCGCTGAAGTCGACAGAAAACATCGTTCAGCTCTGGAGGCAAAAGCGTTGGCAATTCCTTTGGTCGCACGCCTGACGTGTTCTCTGAATCCACAAGATCAGCGTAGAGTCGATTGAAGTCCTGGTCGATATCGGTTAACTTTGCAAGCCTTGGCTCCGTCATGCGAATATCGTTGGCTCTGGCAGCGGCAAACGACAGCAGGTCTTCTGCCGAAACGAATTGATCAGTGCTGGATTCGATGCGGCTCCGTAAGCTGTCCGCAGAAAATTTGATCTCCTTCAAATCCGACTTTTCCATCCGGAACAACTTGCGTGCACGATCAAATCGATCTGTCATGCGCACGCGGACTGCATGAGGATCTACGCATAAAAGCACCAAGCCGATGTTGACGGCTTCTGCTCGAAATCGATTGGGACAATATTGCACCAAACTGTAGAAGCCTTTGGCCATAACTATTCCTATTCTCTTTCCGCACCGAACCAGGGTGCAGCTTTGTCAACCCAATTTTCGACGTTAGCGGCCACGAATTGAGCCCGACGATGAATCAATTCGCTCCAGGTCCGGCGCACTTCGGAGGACACGTCCCACTCGCGTGGAACGGTACCGACAATCGCAGTCGCTATTTCTTCCTTCATTTCGTTCAATCGTATACAGCACGACTCTATTGTATCCTGCCGCAGTCGCCCACAAAATTCAGGAAACAGGCCGTACACGTTCTCGTCCTTTACTTTTTCGATATTTGCCAGCTTTGTGGTCAGATCTTCTCCAGAACCAATAAAGCAAAGTCCATGATCCATCGCGATCAATCGACGTTTTCCAGGTTCGACGCCTTCACTGGACAGGAACACGTTGTCGGGGTTCGGTTTGCGAACTTTGTGGTCATGGTGATGCCGGTCGCAGTTCAAGGTCCAAGTAAAGAACATGGGGTCCTTGACGATTTCCAAGAGCTTTGATGTAAGCACGCCCCGCGTCGGTCATGACTTCGGTTGCACCGGTGCTAGTATCCACCGAGCCTGCAACTTCCAGCAATCGCGTCGGTTGCCAGTTCGTTTCATGCGTCCAAGCCATCGATCAATGATCCTCCGGACTCGGAAAGAGCTGCTGCATCAATCCCTTCTTGTGGATCTTGAGGGCTTCGAGCTTCTTGGTTTCGGCGGTGATGAGCTCGTCGAGGCTAGATAGGCATGAAGCGATTCGTTGTTGCTCGGAGTTGTCAGGAAAAGGGATTGGTATCCTGTCGAGCATTGCCCTGTTCAATTTCGGCTGAGCCATGCCCGTGATGAAGTCGTCTAGCTTGATCGAGTTAAGGTACAACTCGATAAATTTCTGCGTGTAGGGATTATCAAACCTCAGAACGTGAGCGTGATTATTAACCCATGTCTTACCAGAGATTGGGAACGCGATCGGGTAGGTCCTTGCAACCAAGTTTGCTCCGTCTTCTGAAACACATAGTAGTTCTTCCTCAAAGATGAACCCTTCTACGTAATCCACAACACCAGAAGCACCATAGTATGGGATATTACCTGCTTTTCGGTCGGAGGATGTTATCGGAACGCGCTGGCTATCCAGATTCTCTGCAACCTTACCGAGATGTGTCTCCTCCCAGTCTTTTGCATTTTGAAATTCCGGGAATCTGAGGCGGGGTTGGGTTTCGCCTTCGCGGGGGAACAGTTGCTGCATCAGCCCTTTTTTATGGGTCCGCAGCGCGTCCACTTTCCGGCCTTGCGCTCCTATCAACTCGTCCAACGAACTCAGGCATGAGGCGATTTTTTGCTGTTCGGTGACTGACTTTATACCGCGTGGAATCGGTACCGGCAGGTCGAGTAAATCGTCGTCGTTTATACTTAGAGACCCATGAGCTCTAGCGCCCACCTCGATGAATTTACGAAGCCACCTTCCATGCAGATTGCCGAGTAATAGATAGTTTAAATACTCGGGATTGGGGGAATCGCCCACGATCCGGAAGCACGTGAATATGCTATTCGGTACAGCGGCAGGTTCCTTACCGCGATACAGTGCAATGAATCCTTCTGGATATTCTTTGGTTGCGCTCTTATTGTAAGCAAAGTCATTCTGCCTCAAAACGAGATAGTTCCTATATGAACTTCCGGCAATAACTCGACCGAATTTGTCCATCTGAGTTACTAAGCCTACACCAGATGTAATGCTCATCGGGATACACGTTTTCTCCCCGACTTTTTCAGTGCTGATTATCGCTAACGTCCGGAGGCGTTCAGTAGTCCAATGCCCGGCACCGCGGAACTCCGGGAACCGCAGCTTCGGCACCAGTGCGGGGTTACCATCTTCCTTTTCTGACTCACGCGGAGTCGCGGGGACGCGGGGGTGTTTTGATTTTTTAGCCATGGTCTTTACCTCCTTGGTCCGCGCCGCTGGGGGCCGGTGCGGTAGGCTGGTTTCCAACACCTTGATTGACTCTCAGCAGCGATGATGCGGAAGGGGCGAGATTGTTCACAACCCGATGAAGCCCTTCCTTGAGTGTTGCCGCTCCGAAGTTGATCAGTAGCCCCACCGGTTGATGGGCGAGCCGCAGGTAGGTGAGAAGCTGCTTCTTGTGGACCGGGTGGATCGTCTCGACCGATTTCAATTCGACAATCACGCGGTCATCCACAAGCAAATCGAGTCGAAGCCCCTCTTCAAACACCATGCCATCGTATTCAAAGCGAAGCACTTTCTGTCGCTCCACCTTCAATCCACGCCGCATCAGATCGCGCGCAAGAATCGCTTCATAAACACTTTCCAGTAAGCCTGGACCAACCGATTGATGCAACCGAATCGAACAATCAATAATCGCTCCCGTAACTTCATCCAGTTCTCTCCGCGTCTCCGCGTCTCCGCGTGAGATCCCCCTCCCATCCCCCTCTTCTCCGACGCGACTCATGATT
>JBIINB010000057.1:0-27975 GCA_044337705.1 Pirellulaceae bacterium
GATTAGCCTCGTCCAGAAGTGTCATGACCTGAATCGTCCGTTAAACTAGAACCGCCGTATACGGAACCGTACGTACGGTGGTGTGGGAGGACGGCGGGAGCAATCCCGCCTCCTACCCGATCCCTCGGACGCCGCGGTTGCGATGATTCGCAAGAGCAGATCTGCCTGGTAAGGGGTTTGAGCCGGGGGTCGGTTCCGAGGGGTGGCGATTCGAAACAATCTGTGTCCGCACCAAGCGTCAGGTGCGAAAGAAGGGTGGCGGCTGTGTTTGTCGATCGAGTGGAAATCGAGCTGATGGCTGGACGTGGAGGCGATGGCTGCATGAGCTTTCGTCGGGAGAAGCACGTTCCCAAAGGAGGTCCTGATGGCGGGCATGGAGGCAATGGGGGCAGCATCATCCTGAAGGCTCGTTCCGGCGTCAACTCCTTGGTAGCTTTCGCACACCAGAAGCAATGGCGGGCCGATTCGGGGGCACCGGGCTCGGGATCGGACCGTCACGGTCGAAATGCGAAAGATTTGATTTTGGAAGTCCCTCCAGGAACTCTTCTGATCGATCGGGAATCGGGGCTGGTACTGCGAGACCTGGTGGAGGATGGGGATGAGGTGGTCGCCGCTCGCGGAGGGAAAGGTGGTTGGGGGAATACCCACTTCAAGACATCGACCAACCAGGCTCCTCGGGAAACGACCGAAGGCGCTCCTGGGGAACGGCGTCGCGTCATCCTGGAGCTCAAAGCGATCGCAGATGTGGGATTGGTTGGGATGCCCAATGCAGGAAAAAGCACCCTCCTAAGTCGGCTTACCAAGGCACGTCCGGAGATCGCGGATTATCCCTTCACCACCAAGTTTCCCAATCTTGGCATCGTCTATGTGGACCGCGAGCGATCTTTTGTACTGGCCGATATTCCCGGTCTGATCGAAGGGGCTAGTCAGGGTGTGGGATTGGGACATGACTTTCTGCGTCACATCATGCGGGCCGGGATATTGATTCATTTGGTGGAACCGATGCCTGCCGACGGCAGTGACCCGATCGTCAACTACCGTGCAATTCGGAATGAATTGTGTCAGTACAGCGATGAACTGGCGAAACGGCCTGAGGTGGTTGCGGTAAGCAAGGCGGAGTTGCCTGGAGCCGACCAGGTCCACCTTGCCCTCCAGGAGGCGATCGGCAGTCCCTGTTTTCTAGTCAGCGCCGTGACGGGCGAAGGTCTTGCCCGATTGACGCGTCATCTGGCTGACCTTTTGGATCAGCAGCGACAGTCGATCAGCCGAGCGGCACCCAGCACGATGTCGTGATCGCTCCGCGCTTGAGGGGGTAGCTTGGAAGGATCGACTTGGGGGGGCAGGCGATGCAGGTGGCTGTCGATTTGGGGAACACCGGAATGAAGCTGGGGTGGTCGCATATCGAACCGCCAGCCGCCGGCCCCAGCGAAGTGCTCCCCATGCTGGCAGCCGCACCCCTGCGCCTGCCTTGGCGGATTGCATCGCCAACTTCCTTGAAGGCAGGGTCCTTAAAGGCAGAGGGAGATCCCAGCGGAGCGATCGACCCGGATGACCTTGAGTCGCTCGCAGATTGGCTCCTCCGCCATGCGCCAGGTGGCGCTGAGGGAAAGGACCGGCGATGGGTGATCGGTTCGGTACAGCCCCGTGCTCTGGCCTCGCTGCAGAAGGTATTGGCCAATCGATTCCCCGGCGAGAATGTCCTCACCGTGACAAAGGACCATGTGCCGATGCCGCTCGGGGTGCGGAATCCGGATCGACTTGGGATCGACCGCCTGGTTGCCGCCTACGCCTGCTGGGTGGACCGACGCAAGGGGCCGTTGATTGTGGTGCAATCGGGGACTGGGCTGACAGTCGATTATGTCGATGTCGATGGTTTCTTTCAGGGAGGGGCGATCCTCCCGGGGATGCCACTGATGTGCCAGATACTGGCCGAACGAACCAGTGCCCTGCCGCGGATTGATCCGGTGGACTCGATGCGTCATCTGGTCATTCCCGGAAAGGAGACGGCCGAGGCAATGCAATTGGGCGTCTACGCCTCGTGGGTAGGTGGAGCTCAGTGGGTAATCGCTCAGTATCGCCAGCGTTTGGGTGGTACCGAACTGCCGGTTGTGATCAGCGGAGGCGATGGACCGGCCCTGGCGGCCTGGATCCCGGCTCCGGCAGTCGAGCTTCCGCATGCGGTATTGCGAGGGCTTTTGCTCCTGGATCGTCAGAGAGTCGATGGCGGGGCTGTGGAAAACTCGTCGGTCTGACAGATCCTCGCCCATTCAACCGACAGGATCGTCGCGACAGGAAAAATCGTCGCCTGGCCGATGGTGGCTGATTACAATAACCGACAAGCGAACGAGTGGCCCCATGCTGTTTGCGTGGGGATTCCCTGGGCAGTTAGGCGAAAAGTGCGGTGCGATGATGCGTATTCCCTTGCGGCTTCGAAGCAGGTCCTGGTTGGCCGCAGCAGCATTGCTGATCTCGGTTCCGCCCAGTGGGGGCCTGGCCCAGGTCTCTGAAATCGCCTTGGAGCGTGCCGGACTGAAGTTGCAGTGGCAATCGCGTCTGGAGCAGGCGCGGCAGATCGGCGACGCAGTGTCGGTGGTGGTCTGGCCCCATTCCACCGATCGCCTGCAGTACGTCGCGCTGCGGTCGGGCGATGAGATCCTGGAAAAATTCGATGCAGCCCAGGTCGATCGCGATGCCTGGCAGAAAAAGCTGCTCGACCTGCGCAGCGCCAAGGATGCTTCGGCTCTAAAGAACGAGCCGCAGGAGATCCCTCGAATCGGGCTTGAGGGGGCACGTAAGTTGGCCGAGCAGGCCGAGGCCCGGTATAAGTTGCTGGGGAGGAAGGTCGATCGACTGGAAGTTGACTATCCGATCACCTACCTGGTGGCGACAACGGCCAATGGGGCGGTTCAGATGCTGGATGCCGAGACGGGAGAGCGACTTTGGACATCCTATGTCGGTTCGGCTTTCTATCCCACTTTTGCCGCTGGGGTCAGCGATGAATACGTGTCGGTGATCAATGGATCGGATCTTTATCTGTTGGACATCAAGGATGGGACGACGATCAATCGTCGTCGTTGTGAAGAGCAACCGGCCAATGGTTCGGTTCCTGTCGGCAAATGGATCTATGTGGCTGGCCTGGGTGGAGACCTGATGGCCTACAATGCCGTTGATGCAGCCAAGTTACCCTGGGTCCAGCGAAGCAGCGGAGCGGGGATGATGTCTCCGGTTCTTTCTGCCGATCGCCGGTTCCTTGCTTGGGTCTGTGCCCCGAAATATCTCTACATGGCGAAAGTGGACGAACTGCGTCCTCAGCTTTGGAATCGTTTTGAAAGCTCCCAGTCGATCAGCAAGCCGCCGGTCGCCGTGGAAAATGGGTTCGTCGTTGCTTCCGACGACGGCACGGTGGTCTGCCTGAATATCCCTTATGCGGATGAACCTAATATCCGCGGTAGCGCTCTGCGTTGGCGCTACAATCTCGGCCAGGCGGTGCGACAAGCGCCGGCTGCTTCTGCCCAACTGGCTTTGGTCGTCACATCAGCCGGGGAGCTTTGGGGGTTGGATCTCAAGACGGGGCAGCCCGTCTGGGTGCAGCGACCTACGGGGGTCCAATCGATTGTTGGAGCAACGAAGGAGCATGCCTACGTCCGTGACGACAACGGTCAACTGGCACAGATCCGGCTGAGCGATGGAGTCATCGCCCAGAGGATTTTCCTTCCGCTGGGGGAAGCGGCAGTTCAGAGCACTACGGACCGGATGTATTTTCATGCACCCGATGGCAGTCTGGTCTGCGTTCGTGAGCTGGGGGCAGATCAACCGACCCTGCTTCATCCGATTGTTCCGACCGAAAAGTCGGACAGGAAGAAGGGGCCAAAGGAACCTTCCTCCAAGCCTTCCCAAACGAAACCAGCTTCCGGGGATGATCCCTTCGGTGCGCCAGTAACTGGGCCAGCGAATGATGATCCCTTCGGAGGAGATGCCAAGCCATCGAGCGATGATCCGTTTGGCGGTGGTGCTGCACCTGCCGGGGATGATCCTTTTGGTGGCAACCAGTAAAAGGTTGCTCTCCGCTCGGCAACCTCTCGGCTGACTCCTTCATCCGTCGCTTCCAGTTTAAGCGGCTTTAGGTGGTGCGATTTACACCGAAGGCAAGGGCACTATCAGCACCATGGATGGATTGCCCACCGGGACATATTGATTGGTGAATATCAGATCACCATTGGCTGGGTCGACTCGGAAGACCGTCACGTGGTCGGCTCGCTGGTTGCAGCAGTAGAGCCATCGGCCTGATGGATCCAGGGTGAAGCTTCGGGGATAGTCGCCGCGGGTCCATTCTTCCTTGAGCCACTTGAGAGATCCGTCTGCCTGCACGGAAAAGATTCCGATGCTGTCGTGAAGGCGATTGCCGACGTAAACAAATCGGCCGTCGTGAGATACAAGGATCTCCGAACAGAAATTGCTTCCGGCGTAGCCCTTGGGCAGAGTGGACTCTGTCTGGCGGTGCTGAAGTGAACCCTTTTGAGGATCGTAGTCGAGCAGGCTGACGGTAGAACCTTCTTCCTGGATCGAATAGAGCCATTTGCCGTTGGGGTGGAAGTGGAAGTGCCGAGGGCCATCCCCGGGAGGAAAGGAGAAGAACGGAGTCGCTGCCGGGGTCAATTTCCCGGAAGTCAGATCGAGCTGCCAGAGATAGATCCGATCGAGTCCCAGATCGACATGGAGGACAAACCGACCGGAAGCATCTGCCTGGATCATGTGGGCATGGGTGCGATCGTGACCGCTGATGGCAAAGGAACCTGGGGGGGCGTTGGTGGCGCGAGTCGGTCCGACGGGGCCATCATCCTGCTTCACGTCGCAGGCAGGGCCCAGTGTCCCATCATCAAAAATCGGGAGGACCGCGATCGATCCGCCGAAGTAATTGGCTACCAGCAGATACTTTTCGGACGGATGAACGCTGACGTAGGTCGGCCCAGCGCCCCCGGAAGGGACGGTATTTAGCAGCTGCAACGAACCATCCGGATGGATTGCAAAAGCGCTGACGGTGCCCTGCCCATCGTCACCTACGCGATCGGTTTCGTTGGCCGAATAAAGTCGCGTTCCACGGCGATTGGCTGCTAGGCAGCTGGGGCTGGTCCCCATTCGGATTTCTTCCCTGGCCTTCAATTCGCCGGTGTGGAGGTCGACTTCGAAGCAATGGATTCCACGGCCATTGCCAGGAGGTAGGTCGACCTGGGTCGGCAGCACATCCTTGAGCGGGGAGCTGAAGGTGCCGACGTAGGCCATCCATTTCCCGTCCGGAGCGACAGCCGAAGCACGAACTCCATGGGCGGCAAGGGCTGCGGCGCCGAGGGTTGCCTGGAGGATCTGTCTTCGGTGGGCTGTTCTTTCAGGCGCCATGAGGTTCGTGCTCCCAGTCGAGAAGGGGACGCCATCGGCCGGACCGGCAGCGTTGGAGGGGCCAAAATCCCCATGCTATCCCGTTCCCTTCTCCGGGGCAATCAAAGGACTTCCTGGTATCGCCGTCGATCGGATGACTGTCGCTGGGAAGCCTAACCGCGATGAGATCCAGCGGGTGGCTAGCCAGATCACGCTAGGGAACGGGAGGTTAACGCGAGGGGCGTTCAAGGCTTCCCTTAGCATCAATGCGTTCGGCGAAGCAGTCGCCGCTCTCTTCCCAGACCACCCGATATCGCCGTGCCTGGAGGAACTCGCGGCACTCTTTTTTTTCTGCACTGGAAAGGTGTCTATCTTCGAAGAAGAGGAACCGAGGTGGAGAGGGCAGCTGATCGATTTGCTGGATCACTTCAAAATCTGCCCCTTCGACATCGGTCACCAGCAGATCCAGTCGGGGCCATGTCGTGTCGCGAAAGAGCGATGCCAGGTCGACACAGGGCAGCTCGTCGCACACGATCCTCGCGGGCAGATCGGGAATCTGGTCGCGATGGGCTTCGATCACATCACGCCGGGTCGATGCCAGCTGCGTCGCCCAGTAGGGAAGTTGGGATGTGTCTCCACCCACCCGATATAGTTTCAGCGTCGATCGATCGGTGCCGACGGCTACCTGCCTGCAGGTGACTCGGGGAAGTCCTGCATAGATCGACTGAAGCACTTCAAAGGGTTCCCGCTGAGGTTCTACCAGCAGTGCATGCCAATCTTCCAGTTCGATCAGAAGGCGATGGAAGGGATCGGAGGTCACACCGTTATGAGCTCCCACCTGAATCATGGTGAAAATCGTACCCTCATTCATCGCAAGCCGGATTCGCTGTTCGAACCGGGGTATACGCTGCAATCGAAAGCCGGTACGGAGGACGGCTCGATGGATCCAGCGGCGGAAAGTTGAGCGTAGCTTTCCCATCGGGTCATAGCCTTTTCGTGGAAACGACGCAGATTCTCACCCTATTGGAACCGATGCGGCGGTCGCCCACCGCTCCACTGCAAAGCTGCGTTGCCAGTTGGCTATCATCGCAGATCCTGCTCCAGTTCCGCCTCGACGTGTACCGTGCCGTTGGAATCGATGGCAACGCGCAGGAGGTTCGGTACGCAGCAGACGGGACAATCTTCCACATACTGTTGATGCTTTCCCTGGCTGACATCGATGACCGTGACGATCTGTTCTCCGCAGTGATGACAGATATAGTCCCCTTCGAACTGGCAGAGCCCGTTGGCATCAGCCGATGGCTGCAGTGGATCTCCGGCAACCACCTCCCTCCAACGCTCTTCCAGTAGAACTCGGCATGCCCAATAGAGGGTCTCCAGCGACTGAGGGTCCGCTAGACGATGGTCGGATCCCACCTCCAGGAGCTGCTCACGAGCGCGACCGCTGCGCTGGAGGAGTTCCACCGAGTCTTCAAAGGGGACCACGTCATCCTTATGCGAGTGGAGGATCAAGGACCGTTCCGGCAATTCCGCAAATCCGCCAAACCGCCTCCATCCTGGACAAAGTAGCACACGTGGGATGGTTGGAGCGGGCAGGTGTAGTGCGATCGAACCACCGCGGGAGGAACCAACCAGAAGGTCGGGCTGACACTGATGCAAGGCGTCGATTGCTTGACGCAGCGCCAAGTCCCAGTCGTCATCATCCAGAGCCGGTTGAATCACCTCCAGCCCACGGGATTCCAGCGATTGAGGCTTGATGCCCCCTGGTACACTATGCCACCCGTGCAGATAAAGAACTCGCATGGATTCGGCTTGTTTCATCCCAGACTCTTTTCCAGTTCTAAGCCATCAGGTTCGCACCATCCACTCGAAGGCCGGCGACGGTTGGGTGCGACTTAGGCCCTATGTCCCACGAGGTATTCTGCCATGGCGAAACACCACACTGGAAACCAGCCTAGGGGGAATGAGCGCGCGCTGCCAGTCCGGGTGCCTGTCGGTCTGGCGATCGCCTGGCTGGTTTCTGTTGTGATGGTTGCGGTTTCGGGGGAAGTCCAGTGCGGCGAAGCCGAACCCTACGGGATCCAGGTGGTCGACCGACAGACGGGGCGCGGTGTACCCCTTGTGGTGTTCGAATCGGTCGACCGTGTCCGCATGGTCACCGATAGTGATGGCTGGGTTGCGATCGACAATCCCCAGTGGATGGGGCGAGATATTTTTTTCACGATCTCCAGTGATGGCTATCAATTTCCGGCAGATGGTTTTGGGTTCCGGGGACGGAAGTTTGCCATTGCACCAGGTGGCCGGCAGAAGATCGAGATCGATCGCACGATGCCAGCCCAGCGACTCTATCGAATCACCGGAGGTGGGATCTATGCCGCCAGCGAGCGGCTTGGGGAGCGAAGGGATCTCCCGAGACCGCTTGGGGATGTGGTTGGCTGCGATAGCGTGCTGACCGTTCCGTTTGGCGATCGACTCTACTGGTTCTGGGGTGATACGCTCCTCCCGGACTATCCGATCAGTGGCAGTTTTCATATGACCGGTGCCACTACCCTGTTGCCGGAACGATGGAGCGAGCCGATGGAGAAGGCGATTCCGCTGCAGTATTTTACCGACGAAAACCAGAGGGCGCGTCCCATGGCCGTGATGCCAGGCGAGGGGCCGACGTGGTTGACTGCTCCGGCTGTGCTGGCCGATCAGAAGGGGGGGCGGGTCCTGGTGGCTCCCTACGAAAAAATCCGCAACACGCTGGAAGCCTATCGTTGGGGCTTTGCGCTTTGGGACGAAGCCGACGAAAAATTTGTTCCTTTTCGTCAGTGGGAGACTCGGCCTGCACTCTTCCCCTCTTCACAGAAGCATCTTTGGCTACAGCGAGAGCCAGAAGGTAAGGAGTATCTCTATTTTTGCGATCCATTCCCGCGGATGCGGGTGGAGGCGACACTGGAGTCATTTGTCGATCTGGAGAAATATGAAGGGTTCTCCTGCCTTCTGGGAGATGCCTCCGCCAAGTCGGCAACCATCGATCGCGACGCCACAGGGCACGTGCGCTATGGATGGCGAATGGGACAGCGTCCCCTGGAGGTCCAGGAAGAGCTGGATTTGCTGAAGGCCGGAAAGATCTCATCAGACGATGCGCATTGGCAATGGATCGATGCTTCCAGCGGCGATCAGGTGGTGGCTCACCGCGGTACACTGGCGTGGAATAACTATCTCAAGCGATGGCTGATTGTTGCCAATCAGATCGATGGCAAGCCTTCGATGCTGGGCGAGTTATGGATTGCGACAGCCCAGGACCTGACCGGTCCCTGGAAGTATGCCACCAAGGTGATCACGCATCAGGCGATGAGCTTCTACAACCCGAAGCACCATTGGCTTTTTGACGCGAGCGAGGGAAGAAGCATCTTTCTGGAAGGGACCTACACGCAAACATTTTCACGCGGGGCACAGGCCGTACCGCAGTATGAATACAACCAGATCCTCTACCGCTTGGATCTGGATGATCCTAGATTGCTGTTGCCAGAGCCGATCGAGGGAGGTGAGGGTTGGAAGGGGGATCGCTTTCACGCTTTGCGTCGGCCGGCCGACGGGATGGTCGCGTTCGGCTTCCGAGACGGAGGACTGAAGCCTGTGGATGCCGACCAAGAGGGTGTCCAGGTAGCCTTTTATGCTGCACAACAATCCGGGCTGCACCCTGCGTTGGTACCACTATGGGAGTTTTTGCCAAATCGAGAGGGTGAGTCACTGGTATACTCAACGGATCGATCTTCCCTTCCGGAAGGATACCGACTTCGAAATATGCCGGTAGCGTGGGTTTGGAAGTAATTGACGAAATCAAATTGCCTCTGCTTTTGCCGGCAAAAAGCGGATCGCAGTAGCTGTCAAGCAGTGCGACGGGCCTCCGGAAGTGCGTGTCGAGCTAACGGAAAAAACAAGCATTCACGGGACTCGTTCGTTCATCTTGGAATCGGTTTTCTCCAGGGTTCCAATCCATTGTTCAAGCCACGTTATTCCATCCTCGATCTGTTGATATTCTGTGCAGTGGTTTCTCTAGTGTGCCTATTCAACTTACGAACGTTGTTGGAGCAGCGGAATTCGTTGATCGCCAACTCCTATCAGAGCCCCCTTGCCGTGGTCAAGGTCGCTGAGGAAGCGATGCCAGATCCGAGTCAACCTATCTATCGTGCGCCGTATGAGTTCACTCAGGACTGGTTCGGCTGGAACCTACCGGTGTGGAAGTCGGTCTTAGGACCGCTGGCTGGTCGCGCGAATCTCAGGTATCTGGAGGTCGGGCTTTATGAAGGTCGTTCTGCACTTTGGATGTTAGAAAACGTTCTGACTGATCCCACCAGCCACCTGACAGGAATCGATCTTTTTGAAGGTGAATTGAAGGAAAGGTTCTTTGAAAACCTAAGGAAAAGCGGCCTATCTGAAAGGGCCATCATCGTTTCAAAACCTTCACAGATTGCGATGCGGGAGTTGCCTCTGGAATCCTTCGATATCATTTACATCGATGGTTCGCATGCAACAGCCGACGTACTGGAAGACGCACTGCTTGCTTACCGGTTGCTGAAGCCGGAGGGGATTCTGATATTCGATGATTATCGGTGGTCTGGCGCCCGCTATCGTGGACCACTTACCCGAGACGAATCGAGTGATTTTCCAAAAAAAGCGATTGACGCCTTCGTGCTGATTTTTACCGATCGCTTCGAAGTGCTCCACAATTCGTATCAGCTGATTTTGAAGAAGCAGATCTCGGCCCCGTAGCGAGATAGTCCAATTCGTGATGGTGAAAAGCCTGTGGTTTGTGGTAATCTGGAAGTTGTCAGTCATCCCTCCCTGTGCGTCCTGAGGTGAGAGTCTGCGAATGCTGCCAGGAACCTGCCGTGCCCTTGGGCTTTTGTGGATGAAGGTTGCTGTCGTTTGTGCAGCGATTTCGGGAGGTTGTTTTGGTTTCTTTCAAGAGGCCGACGAACGCGAGGCTTTCTTTGAGTCGAAGGTGCGGCCTCTGCTGATCGAATCGTGCTACGAATGCCATAGTGGGATCCACGCCAAAGGGGGTGTTTCGCTCGACTCCCGCGACGGCTGGATGCGGGGTGGCGATTCGGGGGCGATCATCGAATCAGGACATCCCGATCGATCGCTCCTATTCCAGGCGGTCAGCGATCCGGACGCGGCTAGTCCCATGCCTCCCAAGGAACGTCTGACTGCCGAGCAGATTGAAGTGCTTCGCCGCTGGATAGCCGATGGAGCATTTGATCCTCGCGAGGCAACCGGCAAGCTGGGAGGGATGTCGATCGAGGAAGCGGCCCAGTGGTGGTCGTTCCAACCGATCCATTCTTCGGCACCCCCTGAGATCGACAGCGACGGAAATCCGATCGACCGTTTTCTCGACGACGCTCTTCGAAAAGCCAACCTGCAGGCCGCTCCACTGGCCGACCGCCGTACGCTGATGCGCCGCATCAGTTTCGATCTGCTTGGCCTGCCGCCAGCGCCCGAGCAGGTGGAGGCCTTTGTCGAGGATGAAAGTCCGGACGCATGGGAGAAGGTGGTTGATCGTCTTTTGGCCAGCCCGGAGTATGCGGAGCGATGGGGGCGGCATTGGCTGGATGTGGTCCGTTACGCTGATACAGCTGGCGAGAACACCGACCGACCGCTGCCCGAGATGTGGCGCTATCGCAACTGGGTCTTTCGTGCGATCGGCGAGGATCTTCCTTACGACCATTTCGTTGCGATGCAGTTGGCTGGGGATTTGCTGCGTCGCGACTCTTCTGGAGAAGATTTCTCAGAGGGGATCATCGCCACGGGATACCTAGCCCTTGCCAGACGCTTCGGCCATGACATCGACAGCGAGAAGCACCTGATGTACGAGGATGTGATCGATAACCTGGGTAAGACATTCCTCGGTCTGACCGTTTCGTGTGCGCGGTGCCATGACCACAAGTACGATCCCCTGACCAGCGCCGATTACTACGCGCTTTATGGCATCCTGGACAGCAGCCGCTTCAGTTTTTCCGGCTGTGAAGCCAAGGGGGCACCTCGCGACCTAGTCCCTCTGCTCCAACCTGAGGAAGCGGATGCGATGCGGTCGCCATGGCGGGAAGCCCGCGCTAAATGGGATACCAAGATCGCCTCCTTGGACCAAGTCCAACGGAAAGCGATGACCGCCTGGAAGGAAGCTCGTTCAAGAGCCCAAAGCCTGGCCAGTGGTGTTGTTCCCGAAGCGGGAAGCTGGACGATCCACAATGCGCAGGGACAACCGCTTGCACCGATCGCCGTGCGGCAGGGACAGGTCCTGCTGCTGGAGATTGGTCAACGATCCAATCATGGCGCCGATACGACACAGGTCGAATGGCGGATCGTTGAAGTCGGGGGTCAGGAGCGACGGTGGAGTGCCGGGGACCTGGCGGTTTCGGGCGTCGACGACAATCCAAAAAGAACGGGCGATTCGCAGGCAACGGCCTGGGCCTTCATCGACCTGCGGGAGGCAACGCTGGGTTTGCTGCCGCAGCATCTCCCCAAGTTTCCGGAGCATGAGGCATTGGAGGGGTGGAAGCGTGGCGATACACCGTCGGTTTTCGTCAACCGGTCAGAACAGGAAGTAACGGTATGGACGAAACTGGCACCTCGCGCCCTGTTCCTTCATCCTGCGCAGGATGGACCGGTGGGGTTGGCCTGGGTCAGTCCCATCGATGGCGTTGTCGCGATCGACGGCGTGGTCTCCGATGCCCACCCCGCCCCGGGGCTTGATGGAGTCGACTGCCGGATTGATCTGCTCGATGGAGTTCAGGTGGTCGAATCGCTGGTAGCCGGCAGGAATCACCAAAGAGAGAAAGAGTCAGCGGTAGCCGAGCGCGACCGACAGACGGGGCCTGAGCCTATGGTGCCAGTTGCATTCTCGGTGGTCGACGCACAGATCCGTTCGGCGCGGATTCATCAGCAGGGAGACCCAGAAAAATTGGGAGATGAAATTCCCCGGCGCTGGATCGAAGTTTTCGGTGGGCATCGAGTGGAGAGGCAGGAGGAGAGCGGTAGGAGGGAGCTGGCCGAATGGATTGTTCGTCATCCTTTGGCCAGTCGCGTCGTAGTCAATCGACTCTGGCAGCATCATTTTGGCCAGGGGATCGTGCAGTCGGTGAGCGACTTCGGCTCGCGCGGTCAGCTCCCCAGCCATCCGGAATTGCTGGAGTGGCTGGTCGATTCCTTTCAGAGATATGGTTTCCACTGGAAGCCGCTCCATCGCCTGATTCTGCTAAGCCATGCCTATCAGCGTTCCAGCGATGGGCCAGAGGGGTTGGTCGCTGCCGACCCGGAGAACCGATGGTTCGGAAGGTTTCAGCGACGGCGTCTGGATGCCGAACAGGTTCGTGATTCGCTTCTACTGGTCGCGGGGAATCTGGATCGTGCGCCAGGTCAGCAGCATCCCTTCCCACCTGCGGAAAGCTGGACGTTCACGCAGCACACTCCCTTCGCCGCAGTCTACGACAATTCGAAGAGGACGGCCTATCAAATGGTGCAAAGACAGCGCCGACATCCGTTCCTCGCGCTTTTTGATGGCGCAGATCCAAACGCCAGCACAGGAGAGCGACAGCGAACCACTGTCCCCACTCAGGCGCTCTTTTTTCTCAACGATCCCTTCTTTCATCAGCAGGCCACGATCCTCGCGCAGTCCTTGCAGGCGATGGACGATTGGGAGCAGCGATGGAAGGCCTTGATGCAGATTGTCCTGCAGCGGGATCCCCGCCCTGAGGAGACGGAGTTGATGCATCGATTCGTTCAGTCGTACGGGCAGGACCAGCAGGTCGCCTGGAATGCCTGGGTGCGAGTCATTCTGGCTGGCAACGAATTCCTGCATGTGGAGTGAAGCGATGAGCGACCCGAGAGATCGAGAAGCATCCTGGTCGCAGGACCGGATGTCGGCGGTTTGCGAACCTGTCCGCTGTGCTGGTCCACCCAACCGTCGAGGCTTCCTGGGGGGATCCATGTTGGCCGGTTCGCTCTTCAGCCGATCGATGCTGGCGGGTTCCGGATTATTTCCTGCCGTGGTGCAGCAGGCGCTAGCCGATTCGGGAGATCCGCTTGCTGTCCGGACACCCCACTTTGCGCCTCGGGCCAAACGAGTGATCTTCCTGTTCATGACCGGTGGCGTTTCTCATCTGGATACATGGGATCCCAAGCCCTCGTTGCACCGCGATCATGGCAAGGAGCTCAAGCTGGAGCATCCGGAGATCAAGAATCGCCCAGGATACGAAAGGATTTATTTGAAGCGGCCGCAATGGGCGTTTCGGCCACGGGGGCATTCGGGGATCGAGGTCAGTGATCTTTTTCCTCAGGTAGCACAGTGTGTCGATGACCTGACGGTAATCCGATCGATGCACACATCCCATTCCAACCACTACAACGCGACGCTGGGAATGCATACCGGTTCATTCAATCAGTCCCGGCCCAGCATCGGAGCCTGGACCAGTTTTGGGCTGGGGACGGAGAACCGGGATCTGCCTTCTTTCGTAGTGCTGGCGCCTGCTCAGACCTATGCAGGTACCCAGGTGTACGCGAGCGATTTTCTCCCGGGGGCTCATCAGGGTACGCTGGTGATGCCTGGAGCGGTGCCTGTGGCCAACATCGCCCCGCGAGTGCCGCTGGAGCAGCAGCGAGCCGAATTGGAGGTGCTTAGGCAACTGGATCGGTGGCACTCCGAGGCGCGTGGCAGCGATCGGTTGCTGGAGTCGCGCATCCGGTCGTTTGCGACGGCCTTTGGCATGCAGCATGCGGTACCCGAGGCATTCGATTTTTCTCAAGAGAGCCAGCAGACGCTGGATCTCTATGGCATCGAACCTGGGAAGGTGACCGGATTCGGGTGGCAATGCCTGGCGGCTCGACGGTTGAGCGAGCGGGGGGTGCGATTCATCGAGCTGATCGATACGGGATCTTCGGGCAATTGGGATTCCCATGGAGATATGCGCGATCACCAGCGACTGGCGCAGCAAGTCGACCGGCCGATCGCCGGTCTTTTGAAGGATCTGAAAGCGCGCGGGATGCTGGAGGAAACCCTGGTCGTCTGGACCACCGAATTTGGGCGTACCCCCTTCAACAATACCGCCGATGCTTTGGGTCGGGAGCATCACCCCTGGGCCTTTTCCAGCTGGTTGGCAGGGGGTGGGGTCAAGGGTGGCTACCTTCACGGTGCCACGGATGAACATGGCTTGAGAGCGGAGGTGGATCGAGTTCATGTGCATGATTTCCATGCGACGATTCTTCACCTGCTGGGGTTCGACCATACCCAGCTGACTTTCCATCATGCTGGTCGAGACTATCGTTTGACCGATGTCCATGGGGAAGTCGTCAACAAAATCTTGTCCTAGAGCGTTTCATAGTCTTCTCAAAGGCAAGCTTGCAACTTGTCTCAGTCGGTGCGTGACTCCACAGAGGCTGGGATTGCCGAGCCGCACCGGTTGATAAGATAGCAATCAAGAGTTGGTTAAACTGGTGAAGTTCCGACTCGAAACAGAGGACTCAATCGATGGGAATCCGAGTTGAGCAACTGCATTCGACTTGACAGCTTGGGGGCTCAGGCGACAGTTTGATGGGGCGTGATCGGAGACGCAGGAGGTGTTTCCGGAAGAACGCGGTTGCTGCACGGAGTGTGGCGACAGAGGCTTCAAGCAAGCGACGACTTATCCAGGCACGGAGGCCAAGGCGTCATGTCGATCAGACCATCAGATGCTTCGCGTAATGATTCCCTGAGAACGCTTCTTCCCGAGGCAGTATTTGTCGGTGCTACCGATCTGCGGCTGGGGGATCTGCAGCGTCATGCGCATCGATGCCGCACCGGTTCGCTCCTGGTAGCGGGACTGGATTCGCGGGAGCTCAGCGAAGAGCAGGTGCAGTTGGCATTGCGGCGCGGGGCCCAGGGGATTTTGGCCGAACGGTTGTTGCCGTTTCCGGTGGCGCAGTGCCTGGTGCCGGATGTTCGAAGTGCCTACTCGACGGTCTGTCATGCCTTGGCAGGAAACCCAAGTGAGGAGTTGCTGACGGTCGGGGTTGTCGGGACCCACGGCAAGACGACGCTGGCACTACTGCTCAGCTCCATGCTCAAAAGTGTTGGCGGACGCGTTGGATACTCGACCTCCCTGGGCGCGCACGACGGCCAGCGAGCGGCCCTGCGTCCCGTAGCTCATCCCACCCCCCGACGACTCAGCCGATGGATGCGTTCAACCGTTGGTGCCGGTGCACCTGGCGCGGTGGTCGAGATATCGGAGAGGATGCTTTTGGAGCGACGTTGCGAAGGGATCACCTTCGATGTTCTGGTGGTCCCCTCCCTGCGGCCCAGCCAGCGCGGCGCCTCCAACCTACCCTCGAGTCTATGGCAGGAGGGGTTGGAAAGGCTGTGCGGGCAACTGAAGCCGCATGGACTGATCCTCTACAACACAGACGACGCCAAAGCCTATCAGTGGATGGAGCAGTCGAGGGTGCCGGGCATCAGTTATGGGCTGGACGCAGATGCCGATGTGCGGGGCAGGCGACTGAAGAGTGCACCTGGAGAACTGTCGATGATGGTGTCGGCAGGATGTCAGTTGATGCCGCTTACCAGCAAGCTGATCGGAGATCATTCGGCCCGCCATCTGCTGGGAGCGATCGCCACCGGCTACGCTTTCGGATTGGAACTGCACGAAGTGATCGGAGGAGTGGAGCGGTTGCAGAGAATTCCAGGAAGGATGCAGCGAGTGATGGCGGGGCAGGAGTTTCCGGTGACCATCGACCTGGCCAACCAACCGGATCGTCTGGCGGTAGCACTGCATGGTTTGTCCCAGCAGCACCAGACGCCGATCCACTGTGTGGCGGAAGTGCCCCACGATGCGACTGCTGAGGTTCGCGCTGCCTACGGACGCGTACTGGAGCGAAGTGCTTCCCACATCTACCTGACACAGTCGCGTCGGCCTGGTCAGGCGGGCCAGAGAGCGACCTGGGAAGTGCTGGACGGATGCAAGCGACCGGCAGCCATCCATCTGGTACCCAACCGACAGTGCGCGATCGAGCTGGCGATTCGCAGTGCAGCTGACGGAGATCAAGTGCTGTTGGCTGGTTGGGGAGCCGATCGATGGACCAGCGGCCAGGACAGGCAAGTGCAATCGGACCAGTCGGTTGCAGAGGCGGTATTGCGGGAGGTGGCAGCACAGGCACCCGCCCGCCATTCCGCATCGATCGACCCTGCAGCGGACCTGGGATGAACCGTAAGGGATGCATCGAAGTCCCGATGGGGCGGGCGCAATCCTCTGTCGAGTGTTGCCTATGCGGTAGCCTCCCGATCGATGCATCGCGACGATTCGGTCGCTTGCATGGCACCGGGTGACCGAGTCGTGGTCTGGGATCTCCTCCCAAGTGTATCCGTCCCGCCAAATGAAGCGGGTGGGATGAAGTCTCAAGGGTCGTGGATAAGGATGCTAGATTCCGGGCCATCTCGGATTGGATCTCACCCTCCCCCCGGGAGGGGCGCAAGGAACAAGCGGGGAGGGCGGTCCATTTCCAGCGTCACCTGCCACCTCCAGTTCACCTGCCCAGAGGATGGGTGACATCATTGGCTTTGATAGAGTAACTACTTCGATCTCTTCGTCAGAAAAGCGATTTAGATTACGGCTACTCCATCTACACCGCCCCTGCCCTTCCGCGAGTTCTTCCTCTCTTTCAAAAATATACTTCGAAGTATAGAATTAAGGGGTAGGATTCACGGCAAGGTAATTCCGGCGACTTCGTCACGAGATTGGCGAGGTTGGTTGGTTGCGGCTTTCCTGCAGGAGGAGTCTCTCGATGAGTTGGATCAAGGCGTGCTGGTGGCTCCTCGGGATGCTATTTCTTGCCCCCTTCGCGATGGCTCAGGAGGAATTCGAGAAGGAGCCGATCGAGTATTCGATCAGCCAGCCATCCAATCGGATCGAACGTCTGCAGGAGCGGATCGATCGTGGCGAGGCGGCGCTAGATTATGCTGCTGGCACTGGGTATCTGGAGTCGTTGTTGAGAGAGCTGGAGATTCCGGCTTCTTCGCAGACGCTGGTCTTTTCCAAAACCTCGCTTCAGCTTCAAAGGATCAGTCCGAGGACGCCAAGGGCGATCTATTTTTCCGACGACATGTACATCGGATTTTGTCAGCGTGGCGATGTGCTGGAGATCTCCGCGGTCGATCCGATGCTGGGGACGGTGTTTTATACCCTGTCGCAGCAGAAGGGGGATCAGCCACCGCGATTCCAACGCCAGGTCGAGAACTGCTTGGTTTGTCACAGTTCATCGAGGACCGAGAATGTTCCTGGGCACCTGGTCAGGTCGCTTCTGGTCGCCTCCTCCGGGCACCCGATCCTTTCGGCCGGCAGTCGGATCGTCAACCATACCACACCGATCGCAGACCGCTGGGGAGGTTGGTATGTCACAGGAAAGCCGAATGGTTGGAAGCACCAGGGGAATCATTGGCTGGAAGGGGATCAAGAGCCATCGCAGCGCGAGCCAGTGGGGGGCAATCGCGAGTCGCTGGAGGGAGTTTTGGCGACGGATCGTTATCTGACTCCGCATAGTGATGTAGTGGCATTGATGTTGCTGGAACATCAGGTGCTGGTGCACAATCGAATCGCAGCAGCGCAGTTCACCACTCGCCAGGCGCTCGCATACAACGCCATGATGAACGAGCTGCTTGAGGAGCCGAAGGAGAGGATGCTGGAGAGCACTTCGCGGCGGATCCAGAGTGCTGGCGAGAAACTGCTGGAGGCGATTTTGATGACCGGGGAAGCCGCTTTACCGGAGCCGGTGGAGGGGACATCGACCTTCACTGCCGATTTCCTGAAGTCGGCCAAACGCGACTCCCTCGGGCGTTCGCTTCGCGACTTGGACCTTCAGGTTCGCTTGTTTCGATACCCCTGCAGCTATCTGATCGATTCCGAGGCGTTTCGGGCGTTGCCTGAGCCGATGCAGGATTACTTCTGGAAACGTATGGACCAAGTGCTTGCGGGAGAGGATTCCAGCCGTGCGTTCCAGCATTTGACCATCGAAGATCGCAACGCAATCGGGCAGCTGTTACGGGAGACCATCCCAGCTGCTGGAAACCGTTTGCGTTAGTCGAGCGGGACATAGACCCGCGCGCGAGGGCAGTTGCCGCTGTTTTTGGCCAAACAGACCGAACTTGCGCCTGCCTTAAAGCACCAGACCACTCCCATCTTGCGATGATCCATTCCCGAATGGCTCAGGAGTCTCGCAGATGACGCCAGCGACGATCCTTTGCCAGGAGCTGGCGATAGATGGAGGCCATTTTTTCCATTCTCTTTTGGAACGAGAAGTTCTGTTCGATATGTTGCCGGCCGGCGGTTGCCAACCGCGTCGCCATGCTTGGGTCCTGGATCGCCTCCAGGATCGCCTGTTCCATCGCGCTGGGGTTCTCTGGATCGACAAGCCAGCCGGTCTGCTTGTCGCGAACGAGTGCCGGAACCCCGTTGACGCTGGTTGCAGCGACTGGGGCACTATAGGCCATCGCCTCCAGGATGACGTTCGGTAGCCCTTCCCGGATGCTGTTGAGAACAAAGAGGTCGAGCGCCTGGTAGAACATTTGATTGGGAGAGAGGAGTCCGAGCAACCGTACGTTGCCACCCAAATTGGCCTCCTGAATTGCTGCTTCGATCAACGGGCGGTCAGGTCCTTCTCCTGCGATCCACAGATGGAGCGGTCTGTTGATCGATCGAGCGACCTTGGAGAAGATCGAAACCAGCAGTGGAAACCGTTTCTCTTCGGAAAGCCTTGCGACGGAACCGATCAGCAGCGCGTTGGGATCGAGTATCTTTCGGGCTTGGGGGTCGGATTCCAGACCCAGTTGCCTTAACAGCTGCAGTTTCGCTTCCGAACTGGAGACAGTGCGGATCGACTCCACTGTATCGATCCCATTGTAGACCAGGTGAATTCTTCGTTCTGGAACTCCGATCTTGAGGCATCTCTCGACCAGATCGTCTGAGACGCACACGATTGCCTCGTACCAGGGTACGCAAAGCCGGTCAATCCTCTCATAGATCGGGGCTCGCCCCAACATATTGGTCCAGCCATGCAACATGGTTGCCAAGTGGCATTTCCAAAACGATCTCACGACAAGTCCGATTGCATTGGCCTTGTAGTCGTGGCACTGAAGAATGTCGATCTTTTGCTCTCTACAAATCTGCAGCACCCGCCAGACGGTGCGCCAGTCGCGAAAGCCGTGGTCCTCGATCGTGAACAGCGGGCAGTCATTCTTGTTGCCTCGTTCCACCAGCATCTGGCGAATTCTTTCATCCGGTGGGTGCATGTAGGCCGCCATAGCATCGAAGCCAAGCGGGCGAATGAAGCGGGGAGAATTAAAAATGGTCTTCTCCGGACCGCCACCGCTATTACCTACCACACGCAGGTGAAGAATTCTGGGTCGATCAGCCATCGACGGTCATCCTGGTGTCAGAAACGAATCCTGTTGCGGCGATCGACCTGCCAGCGGCCGCCGGATCCCATTCGGCTCAGTGTACTTGTCGGCGGTCGGTCGGCAAAGTGACTCAGTTGGGGGTGCGTTCATGGGTAGCGATTGGAGGGGCTTTGGGGGTCTTACTCAGTATGCAGATTCCGCCGGATCGGGGAGATGTGCTTTGGCGCGAAGGGGTCTTCAGGGGTGGTTCGGTTCGATTGTGACGGCCTCAGGCGAATCGCAGTCCTCGTTTCCAATGCGATGCCGATATGCGACATGGAGGGGAGGGGCGATGGATCGAAGGGTGTGGATCGAAGGACTTTGGGTAAGCCTGTTGGGGGGCCTTGGGCTCGGTTCGTGCGCCTCCCCGCGAGCCCTGAAGGCTCATGCGTCCCCCATGCTGGCGGATCAGTTGATTTCCGCGCCGCGCCTGGGGCATCTCCAATTGCCTCCCGCGCCGGGAGAAACGACGGCACCAATCCTCACCGCGATTCTCAGTTCCCCGGATCTGCCTTGGATCGCCTGCTCGGGAGACGACTACTGGATCCGATGGATTGACCCGAAGGATCATCGGATTGTGGAGGCTTGGCCGGCCAATCGCCAGTGGATCAGCCACCTGAAGTGGGATGCGAGAACTCGGTCGATTCTGGGATGCGGACGGGACGGGAAGGTTTGGCGTAAGAATGTGGATGACGCCGCAGTGGCGACGCGGTGGGATCTGCCGATGTCCCTGACGGACCTGCATTCGATTCCGTGGAGTGATGAAGCGAAACTCGCATGGATCGCCAGCAACGATCGAGGGGAAGTCGTCTCGATCGACGCAGCTACCGATGAGATACGCTTGTGGTGGAGCGATCGGTCGCAGGGGCCATGGAGGATCGCCCTACACCCGGAGCAGAAAGTGGTGGCGTTGGCAGGACGCACGGGTGAGGTGATCCTTCTGGAATGGCCTGATGGAAAAGAGATCGTTCGGCGACGGCTTCATCGCGCGCCGATCCGGGCTATGGCAGTGGATCCCGATCGGAATCTTCTGTTCACCGCATCCGAAGATCGAGTGATACAGGCACTCGATCTCGTGAAGCACGATAGCCATAGGATTCCAATCGATGATGCAACCCCATGGACTGTGATGATCATGGCCGACAGTCGGTTGCTCGCCCTCGGTGGGCAGGATGGAACCATTCGATGGGTGGACCGAGAGGAGCGGATCGAGGTGGATCGATGGGAGGGGCATCAAGGGACCCTCACCTCTCTTGCGGTTTACCAGGACTTTCTGGTCTCAGCCAGTTACGATGCGACGATCCGCTTCTGGCCCCTGACCGATCTTGGCAATCGGCTTGCCGGACGGCTGCCGGGGAGGTCGCCATGAACCTCTCGCGGATACTCTCTGCGCTGAAGCGATCGTGGAAATCGCATCGATCCCGACCTCTCCAAGGGATGTCGGTGCGATACGACTTCGATGGGCAGCAAGCCCCCAGGAGAACGGGGCGTCGATGTTCGATGGAGGCGATGGAGCCAAGGCTTCTGCAGTACGCCGAACCGATCGATATTGGAATGATCTATGTCGAAGAAGATGTCGGGTCGGACGCGCACGGTGATCTATTTCATGTTCAGTTTCTCGGCGGAGCTCCGGGAACCCGCCTGCAGCAGTTGATTCTGTCGACCGATCAGGGACCGGCAGGTTTTTCGGTCGGCGATGCCATCTTCGACACGATCGACGGGGGGCTTGGGGCCGACCATGCCTATGGGTTTCGGGTCGAGCGGCTGGAAGCGGCGGATCCGGCGGCGCGTGTGGAAGCGGTCGTCGAGGATGGGACCATGGAATTGGTCCTGAATTTTCATCGCTTTCAGGCGGGGGACAAACTGGTATTCAGTATCGATGTGGATGAGATCCAGCATCTGGCGGCAGACGGCGCGACTCCAGCGGAGTTCAATGAAGGGGTCGACCCGATCACCTCCGGGGTGGAGTTCCAGGGGGCCAACCTGCGTGCGACCTGGGAAGCGCCTCACTTTCAGCCAGTCAGAGCCGATGGAACGTTCTGGAATAGCTACGATACCTCGCTCGATGCGACGCAGTTGGATTTGCCAAAAGACAATGCTGAGGGGAAGCGAGACAGGTCTGCTGGTGTCTTTCTGGAAGCCAAGCAGCAACCGCTGCCGATACGGATATCGGGCAAGGTTTTCGTCGATGACAATCGGAACGGCCTCCAGGAATCGGGTGAGTTGGCATTGGCGGGAGTGAGGCTGAGCCTCTGGAAGGAAGATGGGTTGCAGTGGGTGCCGCTCGATCGCACCGCGGTGACCGATTCCGAGGGGCGCTACCTTTTCGGCGCAGACCAGCCTCTGATGCCTGGCGTCTATGAGGTTCGGCAGGAGCAACCCGTTGGCTACAGATCCGTGGACGCTATCCCAGGGCGAATCGAGGGCCAAGGGGTGGTGGGGCAACGCGTTCCCGGCGATACCAATCGTCTGACGGAGATCGCCATGCCGCTGGGGGGGCAGGAGGCACTGGACCTGAATTTCACGGAGATATTCTTCGCCTCGCTAGAAGGATCCGTTTGCTTGGCAGCCCCTGCTGGCGATTGCTTTGGATCCGAGGGGGATTCCGATAAAAAACCACTGGAAGGTGTTCTGGTCACCTTGCTGGATGCGGCAGGCAACAAAGTCGCGACAACCCGTTCCAGGGTCGATGGCGGATACCGGTTCGATCGCCTGGTTCCGGGGGTCTACACGCTGGTGGAGACGACTCCTGAGGAGTGGCTTGAAGGGGCCGCAAGGCCGGGGACCATCGATGGTATCGCATCGGGCTTGCTGGCCGGTCCAAGCCGCATTGTCGACATCCGGTTGGAGCCGGGGAATCGTGCGGTGGGTTACGATTTCTGCGAGTGGCGTCCGGCGTCGATTTCGGGGTACGCCTACGAGGATCGACTGGATGATGGGATGCGTGATCCCGCCGATCCGCCGCTGTCGCAGGTCCGAATCGTGCTCCGCGACCAGAGCGGACAGCCGCTGGCCGAAACTCGGACTGACGCGCGAGGTTTCTATCGCTTTGATCGCTTGATGCCTGGTCGGTACCAGGTAGAGGAGTCGACACCTGAGGGTTATCAGGACGGCAAGGACAAGGTGGGAACGATTGGCGGTCGTCCTGTCGGATTCCTTGCTGCTGGTGGGGATCGCATCGAGGGGATCGACCTACCTTCGGGGATGCAGGCTGTCGAATACAATTTCGGGGAATGGCGTCTAGGTTCCCTGTCCGGCCGTGTCTGGGCCGACGTCGATGGCGATTGCGTCCGGGACGAGGGGGAACCAGCGATTGGCAGCGTGGAGATTTCCCTGCTGGATGCTTCTGGCCGTCGAGTGCAGACGACGCGGACCGACACCGATGGATTCTATCGCTTCGATGGACTAAGACCTGGGATCTACGGAATTAAGGAAACTCAGCCGACAGGTTTTTTTCAAGGGGGACAGCGTCCCGCACCGGGGTCGACGGTCGATACCACTCAGATCGATCTGTTTCGTGGGATCGCACTGGAGTCTGGCCAGCAACGTTCGCCATTTGACTTCTGTGAATCGCCTCCAGCGATGATCTCCGGCTATGTTTTCCAGGATGGGGCGGTCCTTCGAACGCCTGACGGACTGCCACCCGTGGCATTGCGTCCCGTGCGCGACGGGATCCGATCTTCGGACGATCTTCCTATCGCCGGGGTGAGGGTCACGTTGCGGCGCGCCGATGGTTGGCCCATCGATCCGGAAGGAATGCTGCCGGGATCTTATGGTCCGGAAGGGGTGCTGGCAATCACCGATGCCAACGGATACTTCCAGTTCCTTGGCCTCGCAGCTGGAACCTATCACCTGTATCAGGAGCAGCCGGTGGGTTGGTTTGATGGAATCGATACACCAGGTCAGCTGGCCTCCTATAGCACCAATCCTGAAGATCGGCCCTGGAGTGTCGGGCAGAACCGCCTTATGGAGATCCTGCAAAGACAGCCGGTCACCGATCCAGGGAGCGATGGAATACTAGTGATTTCGGTCGGTGCAGCAGATCGTTCGGAGAATCACTGGTTCAGCGAGGTGCGAGTGGAACAGGAGCCGCTGGCGCCACCGCAGCCACTGAGGCTGCTGGATTGGCCGCGAGTGTTGGAGGAGCCAGACTTATTTGAGCCATGGCCACGGGTTCTGCCACCCTGGATCGGACCGCCGCCCGCCGACCCGCTCTTGCTTCACGGGGGGTTCAGCGGGGGATACTCTTGGCACTTGAGCATTCTCGATGCAGGTTTCCCTCGCGGGGAGCGGCCTGAGCGGCAGGTGGTGCGGGAGCGGATGGAGCGGGCGAGCTCCAGGTTGGATCTTGGGCGCTGGACGGTGGTGGGGCTGGAGGAAGGCAGGTGGTCGTTCATATCGACCGAACCGCTTTCGAGGAAGCCTTCGAAGGCCGCATTCCATCTGCCAGGAGCCAAGCAGGTCGCAGGGGATTTCAATGGGGATGGAGTCGATGAGGTCGGACTGTTCATCGAAGGGGAATGGTTGATCGACCTGGATGGAGACGGACGCTGGGGGCGCAGTGACCTCTGGGCGCAACTGGGATCACGCGAGGACCTTCCGGTGGTCGGTGATTGGGATGGAGATGGCCGCGATGACCTTGGAATCTACGGTCCTCAGTGGCCCAGGGATGCCGAAGCGGTGCTGAAAGAGCCTGGGTTGCCCGATCAGGCGAATCAGTCCCCCTCCAGTCGCCCGATGAATCTTCCACCTCTGGACCAGGATACCAACGACAGAATCCGATTGATTCAGCGATCCGACGACACCCAGGGTCGTGGTGATGTAATCGACCACACCTTCCTTTTTGGAGATCCCCGAAGCCTGCCTCTGGTCGGAGATTTCAATGGCGATGGAATCGATACCATTGCCGTCCATCAAGACGGCCAGTGGTTGCTGGACACCAACGGTGACGGTCGGGCATCGAACGAAGATCGGTCCATTCGATTCGGACAGGCGGGTGATATCGGACTGGTCGGCGATTTCGATGGAGATGGCGTCGACGAGATCGCGGTGCTCCGAGGGGATCGAATATTGGTCGATTCCAATCACAACGGCTCCCTGGATGCTGCTGATCAGATCCTTTCCACGGCGGGTGCAGGAGATGTTTTGCTGGTGGGGGACTTCGACGGTGATGGCAAGGACGAACCGGTGTGGCTGGATCCCCAATCGGGCCCCAGGTCGCAGAGCGCTTCGGGGGACAGAACCTCGCGCTGAAAGCATCTCTCCAGGAACTGGGCCCCCTGCCCCTCGCTTTGATCTGTCCAGCAACGCCGCACGGTCTTTCGCCTCCATGCTGTTTTCCCAGGATGTCCCCCTTCCCATCGCTTCCCCTTGTAAGGATGGGGTGTGGCCGGCATGATTGGAGAAGAGTCAGATTGGCAGGAGCTGGTGGCGATGGGATGAATTGAGTAGAGGAGTCGCCGAGAAGATGCAGCTTGTCCGTTTTTGTCGTCAAGACGGCACCCTGGGTTGGGGGCTCAATACTCCGGTAGGGGTGCAGGATTTGACCGCGTCGGATCCGACGCTTCCCAGCAGCATGATTCAGGTGATCGACCAGTGGGATACCCTGATTCCTCGCATCCAGCGACTGTCGCTGCGGTTAGGGGTGGTCGAGGAACCGGTTCGGCTGCTCTGTCCGCTGGATCGTCCCGGCAAGATCTTCGGCGTGGGGCTCAACTACCAAGATCACGCGGCGGAGGGAGGGCGCTCGATTGGGGAGGAGCCGGTGATTTTCAGCAAGATGCCTACGTCGCTCAGCGGCCCCTTCGACCCGATCTTCCTGCCGCCTCAGAGCAAAGAGGTCGATTACGAAGCCGAATTGGTGGTGGTCATCGGAAGAAAGGTTCGTTGGGCCAAGGGGAAAGAGGCAGCGGAGTCGATCTTTGGCTATGCCGTCGGCAATGATGTCTCGGCTCGAGACTGGCAGAAGGGAAAGCCGGGCGGACAATGGCTGCTTGGCAAGAGTTTCGATTCCTTTGCACCCATCGGGCCCGGGATCACCCTGGCCAGTTCGCTCCGAAATCCGCTCGATCTGAAAATCGAATTGAGGATCGGCGATCAGCGGTTGCAGGACTCATCCACCTCCCAGATGGTGTTCACTCCCGTAGCTCTTGTGGAATACCTTTCCTCCGTGCTGACGCTGGAGACAGGTGATCTCATCTTCACGGGGACACCCTCGGGAGTGGGTGTCGCCCGAACGCCCCCCAGGTTTCTGACCGAAGGCGATCTGGTGGAGGTATCGATTGAGTCGCTGGGGACGATTCGAAATCGATGCCATCGACAGAGCGATCCAAGGGTGGGTGACTAGGGCGTTTCGAGTGTGTCACAAGGGTGCCGAATCGGCAGGCTGAAACGGGGAGTTTTTCATCATGAATCCAACCAATCGTCCGATGGACATCCCGCCGCCATCGACTGTCCCTGTGCAGGGCTGGCACTGCTCTCACTTTTTTTATCGGTGGAATCGAGATCGCATCGCCGGTCTAAGCGATTTGGATCGTAGGTCGGCCCGCCAGGAGATTCGCAGATTGCTGGATCCGAGCGACGCGGATCGACCGCAGCGATTCCAGCGAGCAGCAGTCGTGGGGCATAAGGCCGATCTGGCGCTGGTGATGATGGACCCCGATCCACTGAGAATCAACGCCATCCATCAGCGGCTGATGCAGTGTCGATTCGGCGAATTGCTGCAGCCCACCTATTCCTTTGTCTCGATGTCAGAGATTTCCGAGTACTTGCCCGACAAGGAGCAGTACGCCAAGCGATTGATCCACAGCGGCGAGGACGCTCATTCGGCCACCTTTCAGGCCAAGGTCGCATCCTATGAGAAGAGGCTTCCTATGATGCTTGCCCAGCGACTGGCCCCTGAATTTCCTGATTGGCCGGCGCTCTGTTTTTATCCGATGAACAAGGTCCGTAACGTCGGGGCCAACTGGTTCGCTCTTCCCTTCTCGGAGCGTCAGGAGTTGATGAGCGAGCATGCGCAGAGCGGTATGGCGTTTGCGGGACGAGTGACGCAATTGGTGACCGCTTCCGTGGGGCTGGACGACTGGGAATGGGGTGTAACGCTATGGGCTCGCAATCCCCAGTACCTGAAGGAAATTGTCTATACCATGCGGTACGATCGGGCCAGTGCCCGATATGGCCAGTTCGGTCCCTTCTATACCGCCTACCCGATGTCAGCCGATGGTGTGCTGGAGCACACATGGCGGATGTAGGCCCATTGGCAAGTTGGGTATCCTTTTCGAGCCAGTAGGCTCAGGGAAGTTCCACCCCCATCTCCTGAACGATATGTTTGCCCGGGTAGACAACACCTGTCACCCAGAGAACAAACCGGATATCGACACCGATGGAGCGGCTGTAATCAGGATTCCATGCAAAGTCGTTGATTGTGGCTTCGAATGTGCGGTCGAAGTTGACCCCTACCAATTCCCCTCTTGCATTGAAGACGGGACTTCCCGAATTGCCGCCAGTCGTATCGGTGTCGTAAAGAATCGCCACCGGCACTTGACCGGTGACTGGATCGACCAGATTGGCGACCTGACCTTTGTCGTGAGCGACCAGAACTTCGCTGGGGGTGATGAATGGTTCGACGCCTGTCGTCTTTTCCAGAAGGCCTCCCAGCGTCGTGATCGGTGACTTGTGGATGGCATCGGAAGGGGAGTAGCCACGGACACGCCCGAAGGTCATTCGCAGCGTGGCATTGGCATCGGGGATAAACCGGCTGTCGAGAAACTGACGCTTCACATCGATCAGCTCCCCATAGGCCTGCGCCAATTTGCCTTCCATTTCCTTATCCCGTTCTCGCAGCTTCAGGTAGTGTGGGTAAAGCTCGTTCATCCACTGCAACAGTGGATCGGATATCTGGGCCAGTTGCTGGGGATTCATCTCCAGAAGGCGTTCGATCTGCGCGGGAACGCCCAGCTGCGATGATGCGAACAGGCGCTTCGCTGTCTTCGTGAAATCTCCATCGTCAGGGAGCTTTTCTCCGATGGCTTGGATCTGGCGAGCAGCGGGGATTCCAGCGAGCCGCTGCAGCATCCCTGCCAGCAGGTTCTGATCGGTGGCAAGATGCCAGTCCTGGGTGTCCAGAAGCAGTTGCTGACGGGTCTGGTCCCAGTTTC
>JBIINB010000161.1:0-9335 GCA_044337705.1 Pirellulaceae bacterium
GGTTGGCATGGTGGTGGATCCGGCGCGACGCGGTGGCCAGACGAAGGCTTCGTGCCAAGGGGAGGGAGGCGGCTGATCGAGATTCCGGCCAGCGCAGCTAGCAGGATCCCCGCGCAGCTAGCAGGATCCCAGCGCAGCCAGCAGGATCCCAGCGCAGCCAGCAGGATCCCAGTGCAGATGCGACTGGTTCCATCGCTCCCTCATGATCGTGTCTCTGACGAAAGTCCCCCCGATTCGCGATCCTGCGGGATTGGGTATGATGACGTTCTGCGGGCAAGAGCTTGTCAGATTGTGACTGGGCGATGGCCCGAATTGAATTGGATATCCAGGAACAAGACGCGGGAGAGCGGAAGAATGCGCAGAGCGAAGATTTCGATCATCGGAGCAGGAAATGTGGGTGCCACCTGTGCGCATTGGTGCGCGGCGGCCGAACTTGGGGACATCGTTCTGCTGGACGTGCCCGCCACCGAGCAGATGCCTAAGGGGAAAGCGCTCGACCTGATGCAAAGCTCCCCCATCATGGGCTTTGACAGCAACGTCATCGGTACCACCAGCTACGAAGATACCGCTGGAAGCGATGTGGTGGTGGTCACTGCCGGGATCGCACGCAAACCGGGGATGAGCCGAGATGATTTGCTGAGCACCAATGCGAAGATCGTCAGCAGCGTCTCCGAGGAAATCAAGAAAACCAGTCCCAATGCAGTGGTGATCGTCGTCAGCAACCCGCTGGACGCCATGGTGCAACGGGCGTTTCAGGTCACCGGATTTCCTTCGCACCGAGTCATCGGGCAGGCCGGGGTGCTCGATACGGCCCGTTATCGTACGTTCCTGGCGATGGAACTTGGGGTGAGCGTTGAGGATGTTTCCGCGATGCTGCTGGGTGGGCACGGCGACACGATGGTCCCCGTACCCAGCTGCACCAGCGTTGGCGGCATTCCCGTCAGCCAACTGATCTCTCAACAGCGACTGGAGGAGATCGTCCAGCGAACGCGCGTCGGTGGTGCCGAGATCGTCTCGCTGCTCAAAACGGGAAGCGCCTACTACGCCCCGGCAGCCGCCACCGCACAGATGGTCGAAGCGATCGTGCGCGATAAGAAGCGTTTGATTCCCTGCGCCGTATATTGCGATAAAGAATATGGTGTGGGAGGGTATTACGTTGGCGTACCGGTCATTCTGGGCAGCAAGGGAGTCGAAAAAATCATCGAACTGAAGCTGACCGACTCGGAGAAAGCTGACTTCGCCAAGAGCGTCGATGCGGTCAAGAGCCTAGTGGCTACCATGGGGCAATTGCTTCAGACGGCCTGACCTTTCCCGGTGTCCCGAAAGTCGCCCGGAAAGACCGCCAGAAAGCTTCTGGCAGCCCTGCATGCTGTGTGGGGAGCGGGACTACGGCCCCTCCCTTTCGATTCTGCGCCGCTTGACTATCTTCCGCGCGTTGAATACTAGCGTCAGGAATCTGGGAAAGCTTCGTCACAAGCTGCGTGTTTTCTCGTTCCAGTCGGGTTGACATACCGCTTAGGAAAAGTCTAAAACCCGAGCAGTGCGATATGTGAGCGGTCGATGCAAGGCGACTCGATGGCTCCCGGGACTTCCCGTCCTGTTCGCGAGAGATGGTCGATACAACCAGTCGCAGGGATCCGCGCTGGTGCTTTCCACATCGTTGCGATCGATGCCGAAGCGTCGATTGGTAGAAGATTGGGAGAGTGATGTCAGGGAGGCGGCTTGGCGCGTTGGAAGGAAGCCATCTTGGCGTAAGATCGCCAAGATGCGACACTCCTTGGGACGCACAGGCGACATGGTTCTTATCAGCATTCCGAGAACTCCCTCTTATCGAATCGGATGGATGTCGCATGAATCGCTTTGATGGCAGCGGGCCTTCGTCGTTTCCTTCCTCCCAGGCAGCAACGGCCTGCGCGGCAGCAGCGAGGCGACGAATGGTTGGCGAGACCGTTTTTCTGGACCCGCGGCCACTGGATCTGGGAAGCCCGGGCAGAATCTTCATGCCACAGGGATATGAGCCCAACTATGCCTATCCCCTGGTGATCTGGTTCCACTCGTGCGCCAGCAGTGAATGGGAACTGGATGGTGTCGCCAGCAGCTTGAGTTTGAGAAACTATGTGGCGATGGCGCTTCGGGGCAATCGTCGCGATCATGCGCTCCGCAATCTCTTCGGTTGGCAGGTGACTGAGACGGGTGTGGCGCAGGTGGAAGAGATGTTGTTTGAGGCGATCGACGGGCTGAAGTCCCGATTGCAGCTCAATGGTCAAGCGATCTTCTTGGCTGGCTATGGCAGTGGTGCCACGATGGCTCAGGCGGTTGGTCTGCGCAATCCCCAGCAATTTGCAGGGGTGATTGCGATCGAAGGTAGCATGCCTCGGCTTCCCAGGTTGCTGACGCAATGGGAGGCGGTGCGAACGCTTCCCATTGTTTCGATGCATGGCCAGTCCGAGTCGTCGGCAATGACTTCGGAGGCAATCGAGTTCCTGCGATTCGCGCAAATGGCCCATCTGAAAGCTTATCCCGCAATGTTTCCCGGCGCTCAGGGACTCGACAGCACCATGCTTCAGATCGCCGATCGATTCATGATGCAAAGGGTTCGCGGCGAAACGGTCAATCTGTTCGAAACGGTCGGATGAACCGCTTTCGGAAAGATGGCTGGCAGGAGGGCCGATGGTTCATCGCATCCGGCTGAGAGGCCCTTGGAACTGGCGACGCAACAGGGACCATGTTCGGTTGTTCCGAGCGTTCCACCGGCCCGATGGAATGGAATATCTGGACTCGATTCGACTGCATGTTGTTCTCCAACCCCGGATCCGCCTGCTTGATCTGCAACTGAATGGACAGGCTCTCTCTTGTCAGCTCGCCCTGGGCCCAGAAGGCGACTCGATCGCCCCCCGGCTGTCCGCCTATAATCAGCTCCAGTTGGATGTGGTCGAAGAGGCCGAAATGGACCAGGCGCAGACCGGATCAGCGGATGGAAGTTTCCCGAAGACTTTTGAAAATCCCTGGCTGCTGGATGCGTGGCTGGCGTTGCATCCGCGCGCTTCGAGGTAAGCCATCTTTCCTTTTTAAGGATCCCGTCGGATGAAATGGTCTGCAGCCAATCTCCTCCTGGCCGCTGTCGCCCTTGCTGGATGTACCCCGCAACCGACCGCCACAAGCCCATCGCCCCCAAGTCCCAGCACAGGTACCTCCAGTAGCGCAGGGTCTTCGGCCATTGCTGCGCCAGCCCCGTCCATCGCTGCGGACGTGAAGTCTGCGGGGGAGCCGGCGGCGACGAAGTCGGCCGATGGGAGTTCGTCCGAAGCGACAGGGGTATCCTCCGGGAAGATGGAAGCCGAGGCCAAGGGGCCGGAAGTCCAAGAGTCGCCAACTCCTCTGGTCGATTGGCAGGGTCTTCTGGAGATGCGTCTTTCGGTGGAGGAGTTGGACCAGGGGTGGATTCGCCTTTTCGACGGTCAGTCGCTATATGGATGGGAGACCGATGGCAAGGCGAACTGGCGCGTCGAGGATGGGGCGCTGGTGGCTGACGAAGGCGATCCGGGGTTCCTGATGTCGCAGGTGCGATGGAGCGACTATGAGTTGATGGTGGAATTCCGCGCGACAGAGCGGACCAACAGCGGGATTTTCTTGCGGACCGAGGCCCAGCCAACGTCTCCTGCAGCCGATTGCATCGAACTGAACATCGCGCCCCCCGACAATCCCTTCCCAACAGGCTCGTTGGTAGAGCGAGTTCGGGTGGAACCGGAGGCGCTGGGAGACAATGCTACAGACCAGTGGCACACGCTGCATGTCCTGGCCGATGGCCCGCACATGCAGGTCTGGTTCGATGGGAGTTCGGTGGTCGATACGCAGATTGCGGATCGAACCACCGGTAGAATTGGGCTGCAGTTCCGCGAAGGACCCGTGGCGTTTCGGAATCTGCGGATCCGCCCGCTGCTGCTCCAGAAACTGATGCCCGATGCTCAGTGGAGCGGATGGAGTCAGGAGCACAAGGGAGATGCCGATTTTCGATTGGAGGAGTCAGGGGAGCTGTCGATCGTGGGAGGCAAGGGGCAGCTGGAACTGCTGCAGCCTTTTGGCGACTTTTGCCTGCAGGCAGAAGTGCTGACAGAGAATGACGAAACGAATTCCGGCATCTTCTTTCGAAGCATTCCCGGCGATGTGATGAACGGCTATGAAATGCAGCTCCACACAGGCTTCGACCCAGATCGGCTGCATCCTTTGGATGGTGGCATGGGTGCTATCTTCCGCCGCCAGGAAGCCCGAGCGGCATTGTCCGAGACAGGGCAGTGGACCCATCTGACCTTAGTGGCGGACGGCAATCGCTTTGCGACCTGGGTCGAAGGAGTTCAGGTGACCCAGTTGCAGGATGACAGAAAGCCTCATGAAAACCCCCGTTCAGGACTGCGATTGGAACCAGGAACCTTGATCCTTCAAGGGCATGATCCGAAGTGTCGCGCGAAGGTGCGGAAGCTGCTGGCGATGCCGATCGAAGCAGTGCGGGAGGGGCAGGTGCCTGAAGTCACACCGGAGAGCCAGCCAGGGGATGCGAACTAGCGAAGGTCGATCCGAGCTGCACGGGCAGGATGGACTCCATTCGTAGCGGAGGTGGCCAGGCCCTTCGGTGGCGGCGCACTAGCAAGGAACTGCAGGGGTTGTGATCCGGTCGTCGATCCCAGGGATGCATGGAGTTGCGAGACGGCAGTTTGCGGTTGCGGTTCCTGACAGCAAGCATCCGACTGCGAACAAACCAGAACCCCTCGTTGATGAGCTTTTCGGCGGGTGGAGCCAATTTGGAGGAGCCGTACGGCGTGCGCGGGACTGCTATTTCCCAGATCGCCACTAGTCCTAAAGCTTGGGAGCTTGATTGCGGCCGGCTCAACTTCCTGGCGAAGCAACTGTCTCTCGTTCGCGGAAACCTGCCCATAGCAGCATTCCGGTGCCGACCACCAGCAGGCTGTCGGCGATGTTGAAGTTCGGCCAGGTGAATTGACCATACCTAAATAGAATCCAGTCTCTCACCGCGGATTTCCAGGCGATGGGCATCCCGGGTTCGTACCAAAGCCCCAGGCGATCGTAAAGATTTCCAAGGATGCCTCCGGTGATCAGCCCCAGAGCGATGGTGGTCCACCAGGACTGAAGTCCCTGATAGCGAACCAACCAGAGCAGGATTGCGACCAGGGCAACCAGAGAGAAGGCAGCAAAGAAGATCCCGAAGCCGGCCCCCATGCCGAACAGGGCACCGATATTCACGGCGGTCTCGATTCCGATGAATGGCTCCCAGAGCCATGACGGGTTACGTTGTCCAGGAAGCCCCATCGACTGAAACACGACCTGCTTGCTGAACAGGTCGATAGCCGCGCCCGCAACCGCCAAACCGGCGTAGGCGGCAAGCCTACCTCTGGGGATCTGGACGCCCTGAGATCGGACCTGCGAATCGCTCCGCTCTACCGAATGGCTACTCACGGGGTCGCGGCTGGCTGGCGCATTTGACACAGTAGGGAGTTTCCGGAATCACTTCGAGCCTTGCCTTGGGGATGCGTCCTTCGCAATCCAAGCAGGTACCATAGGAACCGTCGGCGATTCGTTCAAGAGCAGCCTGAACCTGCTCCAGACGATCCCCTTCGTTGGCCATTAGATTGAGCGTGAATTCCTGCTCGTAAGCGTCCGTACCCAGATCGGCCATGTGGGTTGGAGCACCTGAGCTGCTGCTGCTGTTGAGCGCCTCCATCGCCATCATCGTTACATCGCCTGTCAGGCGGGCCTTCAGTTCAATCAGAAGTTTGCGAAACTTGGCTAGATCCTCTTTGGTCATGCCCGGCTGCTTTTTCTTGCTGTTGGCCACTGATGGAACCTCACATGAAAGCGTGGATATCTCGGATTCAAGGCACGCGGATGTCACTTCGACTTGCTGACCTGTGAAGGCCATCGGGATCCATGAGCAATTCCGAGAGGTGAATTGAGTTTGGATCGGGCTCGGTCTTCCTCCTCCTTGATGCGGCCGCTTAGGATTGCTCCCAGCAAAAAAGCAGGTCAAAGCACCCCAACCCGCTCCACCGCGCTAGAACGTTCATTGCTGAATCGTTCATTGCCTTCTTGGCTTCGTTTGCTACCTTCCCTCCATCTCCTGGAACGACCGTTACCGTCCCGCTATGGATAACGACAAAACGACCAGAGAGTGTGGCTGGATTGCGAGAAACCCCTTGACGGCCGACCGAAAGTCTGCCATCCGAACCTTTCTCGGAAGAGAAATGTAGGTGCATCCTCCGAAAGGGTCAATGCACATGCAGGTGGACTGCAGAGTCCTTGGGTAGCAGACATCCACTGCAACCGGCGTACAATGGAACGATCGGCCCCATCCTAGAGATTTTTGCAAGCGACCGTTATGACCAGTGACCGCATGGGAATCAGCTCCGCCGGCCATCCCTCGGACGCCGTCTTTCAGAAATGCCTAAATCCTTGCTGCGCAGCGACTTACGATGTAGGTCAGGTGCTCACCAAATGCCCGGTCTGCGGATCGCTTCTGGACATCTCCTACGACTGGAACCGCCTCCCGGTGCCTCGATCGCTCCAGGAACTGGAGGCGCATTGGACGCGTCGGTGGGACCCATTAAGATTCAGCGGCGTCTGGAGATTTTATGAATTGCTGGCGTTCGCTCCGCCCGAAATGGTGGTGACAGCTGGCGAGGGACAGACCCTGTTGCAGCGTGCTGACACGGTGGCTCCCTACATCGGGGTCGACCCGGGCTGCTGCTACCTTCAGTACGAAGGGATGAACCCTTCGGGCTCTTTCAAGGACAACGGCATGTGTGCGGCGTTCACGCATGCCAATCTGGTAGGGGCCAAGCGGGCGGCCTGTGCATCGACTGGAAACACCAGTGCATCGCTGGCCATGTACAGCTCGGTGACCCAGCGGATGCGCGCCATCATCTTCATCGGCAGTGGGAAGATCTCCTACGGCAAGCTATCGCAGGCGCTCGAATACGGTGCTCTGACGATCCAGATCGCTGGCGATTTCGACGACGCGATGGGTCGGGTCCAGGAGGTATCCAAGGAGCTAGGAATCTATCTGGTCAACAGCGTCAATCCCTTCCGTTTGGAAGGTCAGAAGACCATCATGTTCCGCGTCCTGGAATCGCTGCGATGGGAGGTTCCTGACTGGATCGTCGTGCCAGGTGGCAATCTGGGGAACAGCAGTTCGTTCGGAAAGGCATTCCTGGAGCTGAAGCAGTTGGGGCTGATCGACCGGATGCCGCGATTGGCGGTGATCAATGCATCGGGAGCCGATACCCTGTATGAGCTGGTGGAGCATCGGGGGTTGAAGTGGAATGGAGGGGCTCCATCGCTGGAGATCGCCTGCCACTATTATGATGAGCTGGATGCGAGGGGAGCGAAGGCCGATACGATCGCTAGCGCCATCGAAATCCATCGACCGGTCAACCTCGCCAAGTGCCTTCGCGCCCTGGAGGCTTGCGACGGAGTGGTCCGCCGTGTCAGCGATCAGGAGATCCTCGATGCCAAGGCGAAAGTCGGTGCCGGGGGGATTGGATGTGAGCCAGCCAGTGCGGCGAGCGTTGCGGGTGCCAGGTTGCTGCGTCAAGAAGGGGTCATCGCTCCTTCCGATCGCGTCGTCTGCATCCTGACGGGCCATCAACTGAAAGACCCGACCGCCACGGTTGCGTACCACACCACCGACCAGCAGAAATTCAACGAGGTGCTCGGCAGCCGTGGCGTCTCGCGCGCCTCCTACGCCAACCGCTCGATCGCCGTCCCCAACGATCTCGATTCGATCATTCGAACATTGAAACTGTACACCTGAGTCATACACAATGGATGCAAGGGAGAGCTGAAAGCATGGCAGAACCGATCGCACTGGCAATTCACGGAGCTGCAGGGAGGATGGGGCGACGTCTGGTGGCACTGGGGGCCAAAGACGTGATGCTGAAGATCGCTGCGGCGATCGACCGGCCCGAAGCACCTTGGATCGGCCAGGATGCCGGCTCCCTGGCAGGGATCGATCCCATCGGAGTCCAACTGGCGAGCCAGTGGCCTCAGGGGTTGGATGTGGTAATCGACTTTTCCACTCCTCACGCCTGCGACGCGGCGGTCCACAATGCACTGAAGCATCGGATTCCAATTGTGGTCGCTACCACCGGTTTGGAGAAGGGAACTCTGGCGGCAATTCAAAAGGCTTCTAAGGAAATCGCAGTATGCCATGCTCCCAATATGAGCCTTGCGGTCAATCTGACGATGAATCTGGCCAAACAGGCAGCTCGCGCCCTGAAAGCAGTTCCTGGCGGCGTCGATGTGGAGATCATCGAGCGGCATCATCGGTACAAGGAGGACAGCCCCAGTGGCACCGCGCTACAGTTCGGCAAGTTGATCGCCAACGAAATGGGGCTCGATCGAGCCGAACATGGTCGAGTGGGGCAGGTGGGAGCGCGGCCGGAGAATTCCATTGGTTACCACGCCGTCCGCGCAGGGGATGACCCCGGCCAGCACACCATCCTCTTCGGCATGCTTGGGGAGCTGATCGAACTGCGCGTAGCGGCCAGCAATCGCGACTGCTACGCCGCCGGCGCTCTGGCTGCCGCCAAGTACTTGGTCGGCAAACCCGCAGGACTCTATTCGATGAACGATGTTCTAGGACTCGAATGACCCCGCCTCCTGATCGGCCACATGCTAGCTTCGGCACCATCGCTGCGCTCAGTCAGAGTGATCGGAGGAAAAAATCAGTCGTTCCGGTCCTACTCGTGCACAGGCCGGAACGCAGTAGGCGGATGGCCGATCTTCGTAATCGTACTGGCCAGCCTTCGCAAATGGATTGAATGCACCTATCGATTTGGTGGCTTGTTGCCCGGAATTCGAGTCCCGTTTTTGCTGAGTACGAGTCCTATTTCAATGAGTGGCAACTCACGTGGCATGGCCGTCCCGGCCATGGACGATGGCAATCACGGGCGGGACGCCCGTGCCACAAAAGCGATTCGCCGAAGACCAGTTTAAACGGAGCGAAGCGATGTGTCGCAACTCACGTGGCATGGCCGTCCCGGCCATGAACGATGGCAATCACGGGCGGGACGCCCGTGCCACAAAAGCGATTCGCGGAAGACCAGTTCAAACGGAGCGAAGCGATGTGTCGCGGCTCACGTGGCATGGCCGTCCCGGCCTTGGACGAGGCAATCACGGGCGGGACGCCCGTGCCACAAAAGCGATTCGCGGAAGACCAGTTCAAACGGAGCGAAGCGATGTGTCGCGGCTCACGTGGCATGGCCGTCCCGGCCATGGACGATGGCAATCACGGGCGGGACGCCCGTGCCACAAAGCGATTCGCG
>JBIINB010000162.1:0-9221 GCA_044337705.1 Pirellulaceae bacterium
GATTGCGGCGCTATCCCCAAGGCGACGCGCGCGGGGATCCTGCAAGCCCTGGCCGCGGTGGCAAGCAAGATCGCATGTCCAAAACAGTCGGCTCTTTCCGCCCGCATCAGTTTCGATGAACTGATCAGCGACTTTCCAGCTGGATCCCTCTTCAGCTTCCCCGCGATCCCCTCCGTCAATCGCTCCATCGCCGACTCCACCGTATGCGGCTGTGTCCCCAGCCACGTTCGGCACGCCGTCTGAAGATCGGGCTGGTCCATCGCCATCCAGCGATTGGCACCCAACATCGATGGCTCGGAGAGCGCTGAATCCGAAGGAGCGGAAGACGCGGTGTCATCTCCTGCACTTGCCTGTCTTTGGATCGATACCAACGCAGAAAATGCGGAAATCGACTGGACGCTCTGGCTCCCTCCACGGACAAAACTCCGAAACGGATCCTGTCCCTTCATCTTCATGGTATAGCGAATCGAACTGGCTGCAGCCAACTGACCCTTGGGTTTGGCGGCCAAGGTGGATGGAGGGGCGATCGATTCCCACTGCAATTGGTCTGCCACCGCCTCTGTTTGCTCGGCCGTCGCGCGGAAGTACCGCAGGTTGTATCCGCGGATGTACGACTTCCAGAGAATTCCCTCGTCATCCACCCAGTGCACCGTCTCCAGCCCCTTCGCCTCGGTGCCGGAAACCACCCGCACTTCATGCAGCGATCGGTTGTTGCCATCCAGCGTCGCGGTCTGGACCAGTCCCATCCCTTCGATCCGCTGCGGGATAAACTGCATCTCCACCGGATCAAAAGAAACAAACTGCCTGGCTTCCAGAAGCTCGGGCACCCTTCGCAAAAACGACTGCTCTACCGAAAATGGGCCGCGAGCTCCCTCGGGCCAAACCTGCGACTCCGATTGCGTCTGGTCCCCGGTCCGCTTGTTCAGCTGAAAATGACCCTCTTTGTCGTTGACCAATTCTCCCACCCGTCGCTGCCCGCCTGCCTCCCATTCGGCCACTAGGTTCAGCACCGCCCCGTCGGGCCGTTCCAAGCTGAATAGCTTCCAGCTCTGATCGACCAACTGCTCGCCTCGCTGCAATCGGATTCTCCCCGACTGCTCCCATCGCAGCATCCTGTCCCCCAGCGACCTGGAGGCGCTGACCGATCGGGTCTGAAAGCCAACTGGGTCTCCCTGCAGATAGATCACCTGATGATCGCTCCAGGGCAACTGCAATCGCTCGGCCCAGGAGATCGATAGATTCTCCTGGCTGGGCTTCCAAGCTTCCTCTACCTTCTGTACCGCTTCGCCAGTGGCTGGTGACGGTGTCCCCGTGCCAGCTTGCTGGGCAGCGACGACATTCCCGCGATTAAGCGGCCCTTCTGACTTCTGCTGAGCTTCCAACTTCTGCGGAGTCGTCGGGGCCGCTTCGACCAGAGTGTTTGCTACTGCGGACTGAGACGAACCGTCGGCCCGTTTGGCCAGTTCACTGATTCCAGCCAGATCACTGGTTTTGATGGGCTCACTTGTTTTTATGGGCTCACTGGGCGATCCACACCCCAGCGAGACTGCGAGCAGTCCCAGCCCCAGCCGACCGAAGCTCCAGCGAAGACACCACGCCTTGTCGGATCCCGACCACTCCAAGCAAACCCGATCGGGCGTGCTTTGCGGGTGGCGATGAGTGGTCCACAGCGACCAGTCTCTGTCCCTTTGGCTTGTCGAATCGATCGCTCCGTCCATCACCCACCGTTGCTGAGTAGTACGAATTCATCGCAAGAGCTGGCCCCACCCCAGCTCGGTAGGCTACCGGGCCATCAGGACCTGGGGCTCCTCGAACAGGTCCGGTTGTTCCAGAAATATCGACAGAAACGGTGGTGCGGACAGCAAACTCCCCGAAAAAGTGAAAGCTTTTCGGAATTTTGCCCCCAGACGCTACCCCTAACCTAAGTTTCCCCATCGTTTTATCCCCCCCAAGCGATTCGGCGGAAGCCATCTCTTGGGGCAATCCCGCTCATGACTTCGCCTTCCAGGACTTTGACGATGGACCGCTCTTCGCGCCTCCCTCACAGCCAGCATTCGCCATTTCAGATGCAGACGGCTCAGCCTTCCATCGCCGCCAGCCCCGCCTTGGACGAGCGGGCCTTGGAGCGGCACATGGCGGTCTCAACCTACGGCGCTTTCGAATTGACCGATGCCGTGCGACCTTCTCGCGATCTGAAGATTCTCCCCAAACAGGGGTATCGCCACGATACGTACGTCGATTCCAGTCTCGATGTATCGATCCCGGTCGTGATGGCTGCGGCCAGCCGTCAGAACCTTTTTGATCTCTTCCTCCAGATGCTGGATCCTCTGGGCAACATGGTCGATGTGGTGCTGGAGACCAGTCACTGCGGCACTGCTTCTCGCCAGCGCGATCTCTATCGCGAAGATATCGATCTGACGGTTCTCAAGAGCATTCTATGCGATCACGAATCGTTGATTCTCGATGACGGCTGCATGGGGATCGCGATACTGAATCCTCGCCGGCAACTGGAGGTGCAGTTCGACGAGCATAAGGTGCTGATTGCCTACGGCAGCCAATTGGCTCCCTTTGAAAAGATTTTGATCGATCACGACGTCTATCCCGATCCCAAGATTCGGTTTCTCAGTGAAGCCGAGCACATCCACTCCAGCAGCGATCGCATGGCGGACGAGGTAGAGCAGTTGATCGCCAAGTTGGGGATCGAAGTGGCGCAGTTCTGGGCCGACTGAGCGGCTTGGGGAATCGGTTCCGCAAGCTGCCAATTGATAATGGCCATCGCGACCATTTTGAAACCTTGGCAAGCCCAGAGCAGAGCTTCTTGGAGGCTCGCAGAACTTCGGCATTCGCCAACAATTTGTGATCGCTTCCTTGCGGTCGCGCGGCCCGTGGAAGCCTTCGATGGGCCGCAAGCCGACCGGAAAGAATCAGTCGATCGCAGCGGGGTCTGAGTGTGGTTGGGCAGGTCAGGCATTGGGTGGCCGTAGGTAGCGAACGGCTGCCACGAGCACGATCCCGACGGAACCGATCACCATCGTCTGGAGCACCCCCATCAACTGCTTTCCATCCAACCACAGCATCCCGATGGCCGTGGCGCCGATGCCCGCCGTCAGCAAAACGCCTGCTAGGTACTGCAGAAGACCCAGGCCCCCCGCCAAGGCAGCGGCCAAAGCTCCCAGTGGGGCGGCAGCAATTGCGGCAATGATCCCCATCGCCATCAGTCGCCGTGGATCGCTGAGGATCGCACTCGCCATCTGGCTCCAGATCGAACTCATCATCGCCATCACCGCCACCCAGAGAACCAGTTCCATCAGACTGATCGCACGAGAACCCTTCCTGTTGGCTTCTCCATCCAGTCCCAAGGTTTGCTGCACCTTCTGGTCTGAAACCAGAAATCCAACTGTCTCGATGAGAGTCTTCTGGCCCCTTGGCTCGAGGAAGGCGTACTGGCCCTTGTTCGTGACGATCCAATTCCCTTGGACAAAGCGTTCGGCGTTGCCATGGGATCGGTCTTCGGGATTCGCCGGGCATTCGGGCGATGGCGGTTGTTCGTCGGGTAGATCGCTGGACACGTGAGAGTGACTCTTTAGAGTTCCGGGGGAGCTAGGGGGAGACCATCACGGCGATCGGCAAGGGCCCAGAGCACCGGCATGGACACCGAGCGACCAATGAAGAGCACGCTGCCATCGGCCAAAGCCAGGTGACAACCGCTGGAATGCCAGCTTCCCATGCCTCCCACCTGAATCGCTCCTTGAGGGCCGTTGGGGAGATCTTCGAGGAATCCTTTGTCGGCGTAGTCCTTCAGTTCTTCGGCGGTGGTCTCGTTTCGCATCTGGTTCTTCGGGATCAGTTGGTCGACGTTCGTTCCGGGCACCAGAAAACTGCCACTGAACGTCTGGGTTCGGGTAAGGCTGCCTAGATTGCGTAGCGTTCCACGCGTCCCTGACATCCAACCCAGGTCGACCGACAGCATCTGTTTCTCGGTGATCCATGCCGTACACGACAGACCATCGGTGAGGTCTTCGATGCGAAAGCTTTGATTTCGAATGAAGACTCCACGATCGTTGTCGTCGATCGGCCGTTCCTTTGGATCGTGGATCCCGGCATAGCTGGCGACAGGGCCAGAGTTGGGGTCGGAGGGGCACCGGAGCACTGGGAGCGGCGTCATCCGCAACGTGTCGTGCACAGGGTCGTAGACGCTTTTGGTGGGATCGATCGCGCGATAGGCGTTCGGCAGATCGAGATAGGGAAGGATGCCCGCAATCCAGTTGTGATGGTAACCGATCGGCACGTGGCGAATCGGCTTCTGGGAGTCGATGACGCCGGCGGGGAATCGCCCCATGTGGCTCTCGTAGGCATGCACCGCCATCCCGATCTGGGCCAGCCGCGAGAGGCAGCTGAAGCGGCGGGCACTTTCACGGACCGCCTGCACCGAAGGGAGCAGCAGTCCTACCAGGACCCCGATTACCGCCATCACCACCAGCAGTTCCACCAGGGTGAATCCCCGCCGATGAATCTCCTGCTGCCGATCGTCTGGACGACCGCTTGCCGATCCCATCGATTCCATCACGGCACCTCCGATTCGTTTCGTGGATCTCTCTGTCGATCTTCCTTCGATCGCCCTTTCGACTCCCCGTCCTCCCCCAGGTCCAGTTGCCCAGTCAGCCTTTGGCGGCTGTGAGCCGACACGACTTCAACCAAGACGTCGCGTTTTTCCGGATCGCTGACTGTTGGCTGGCGGGTCGTCGACTGGCCTGAGGTTCCTGGTTCCGTGAAACGCGCGACGACGCGCCAGCCTGTGGTGATCTTATCCGGTCGATCGCCGGCGTCGGTGACATCCAGCGGAAGCACCGCAGGATCCCATTCGACCATTGCGATCGGATCGCCGCCGGAGTTGTTCTTGGCTGCCGCATGCAGCCTCAGCAATACCGCCAGCCGCATCTGTTCCAGCTGCATCGATTCGGCGGCACGTCGCTGCTGCAATTTCGCGGCATGGGTGCGCCTGGCGCTGATGGCCAGAAGCACCGCCAGCAGCGATCCAAGCATCATCGCCATGGCCATCGCCATTCCCGATCTCTGGCGTCTTTTCCTGTTGCTGCGCCGCTTGCTGCGTTCCCGTCTGGACGGCTCCAGGTGGCTCATGGTGTTAGTCCCTCCTGGCTGTGCAGCGGCGCGGTTTCTTGCCACAGGGCGATCGATTTTTGTCCCCCGATCGCGCGCCACTGCAACCATTGCACACCGGATTGCAGAGCAGCAGCTTCCGCACTGCCTCTTTCCATATGGATTCGCTCCAGGCGTCCGATGGCCATCGGTCCGGCGCGATCGTTCAGCCACGCACCCAGCGAAGGATTCCATCGCAGCCGCATTCCCGACGGCAAGCGATAGAACTCTTGGCGTCGGGTGGCCTCTGGGGGCTGGATTTCCTCTCGGGCGATCCCGTGGTTCCACGGGCGGTAAAACACTTCGAATCCCGTGCCTCGCAGCACGATGTTCCCATCAGGCTCTTCATCGACCCTTTCCGCCCGCTCGATATCCCGCTCGATCCGCTCGCGCAATCGATCCAGATGCTGGGTCACCAGAGCTGCATCGGTCTGATTCCGATTCCACTGCACGATGCGCACGATCGTCGGCAGCAGGAGGGCCAGGGTCGTCGAGAGGATCGTCACCACGGTCATCAGCTCGGTCAGCGTGAACGCATGGCGATAGCCTTTTCGCATTCGCTCTGGCATCAGCGCAGCCTCCAGATCCGAAGTTGATGCTGCTGTTTGGTGGCGCCACTGCCCCAGCGGACATCCAGGTCGATCTGGCAACCGATGACCATCTGGGAAGCGTCGACCCAGTCGCGGCAGGTCGCCTTCAGCGTTCCTGCCGGGAGTTCTCCGCAGGCATCCGGATCGATCTCAATTTCGCGGATCCCCTGCCAAGGCTGTAGGCCCTGCACTGGCATAGATAGCGCGCCCCATCGCAGCCACTGCTGAGCCGTACGCTCATGAGTGAGGTCGGCTGCCTGGCGTTGCAGCGACATCATCCAGGGGAGGAACGCAAGGATTACCGCCATGGTGGCGGCCAATCCAGCGATGCACTCAATCAGCATCACCCCTCGCCGACGTTGGGCGCCATGGAAGCTGTCGCCGGACCGGCGTCCTGCAGTTGGGCGGCCCCTAGGGAACTGGTGGCTGCTCATGGTTGTGCCGCCATTTGCTCGATCATCAACTTCATCCATTGGAAAAAGTAAACTGCCGGCAGGCTCAGGTAGATCGCTGCCAGGATGGTAAGGACTGAGTGGACAATCGACACCACTCGATCGTACCAAAATTTCCGACTCGACTGCCGTCGGGCCACCAGCGCCTCTGCCGCCTCCTGCCAGCTTCGATCGCTCCTGCTTTCTTCCCGTGCTTCCAGGGTGGCGTCCTGGGGCATCCTTTGTGCCTCGCGGTGGGATATCCAGTCGACCTTGGCCAAGGCGTTGGTCCAGTCGTCTCCTGCTTCCAGCGATTCGATCGCCCTGCCTCCTTCCTCCCGACATTGGCGAAGAGGGTGTTGGGCTGCCAGCAGTCGCAGCCGCTCCAGCCGCTGACCGCTGGGGAGCGGGGGCAGCGCCAGGGCGGCCAGCGCCAGTTGGCGCTGTTCCCTTCGGTATCCTGGCCGCCAGCGAGGCGCTGCCCATCGCCACATCTGCGGTTCCATCCAGATCAGGATCGCTGCGAACATCGCAAGCCACACGATCAAGACAGATCCGCTTTCCAGCCAGCTTCCCATCCATCTGGTGACCCAGGGAGAGGTAGCTGCGACGCTGACCGCGCCACCGCCTTGCCCCATGGTCCATGCACCCATCGAGCGAAGGGATGGAAAGAGCCGCCACAGAAAGAGGAAATGAAAGATCGTCATCACGAACCAGACGACCCAGTGGTAGGCGAGTCGGTTCAGCAAATGTCGCAGAGGTGCCAGGTAGGCTTCCTCCCACTGCACCAGCCAACCGGCTCGCGCGGTTCGAGCTTCGGTACGTCGCTCGGTCGTCTTCCCGTCTCCCGATTCCATCAGCGCCAGTTGCAATTGTTGTGCGGGGGTGAAACCTCTGGGCGTCTGAGCTCCATGCTTCCCTGACGACTGGATCAACTGGCTGCCCAGGGTACCGATCGATCGCCGAAGCGACCAGGGTGCCTCCTGCGCCATTGCTCCCAGCCATAGCCGGTCCTCGGCTTGTAGCTTGTCGGGCATACTTTCCGCAGTTGGATTAGCGGTGTCGGCAAGCCGCAAGGTCTCCCACGCATGTAGCATCCGCATCTGATGCCAGCGCCGACGGACGTAAAGGCAGCTCAGCAGCATCACCAGCAGCAGCGGGATCAGTGGCCAGTTCCAAGGCACCACCAGCAGCAACACCAGCCCCACCCCGGCCCACGCCAAGAATCCCCACCCCAGCATCTCCAGGAGCCGATGGGAGTGGCTCACCTGCCGCTCCTGCCCGCGAACGATGCGCGCGGCCCAGTGGATCGCCAGGCCCGGGATCACCAGCAACATCCAGATCGGTGCTTGAAACAGCCACTGGTTCATCGACGACTCTATTTCCCAAATCTATCTTTCATCGAAAAACAAACCGCTTGGTCTGGCTACCGACCTGCTACCAGCCAGAGATAGCCCGAATCCAGCTGAGGTACTGGATCACGGGGCCAAAGTAGCCTACCGGCAAGCCCAGCAGGATCAACCCAAAGGTCAGCAGTGGCATCCAGGTCGCCATCGCTCGCCCCGACTGATCCACCTCCAGTTCCAGGTAATCGGCCATGCGATCCATCGCCCCGGCTGCTGCGATCTTTGCCTGCTCGGCTTCATGGAACCAGGCGGCCATCCAAAGCGGGAACCACTGGAGAGTCGCAATGGCCTGTCCCAGAGTCGCACCATGGCGAATCGTATCGGCCATCGATCGCCCCAGCCAGGGAGCGAACGGTGCATCGCAGAGTTTCGAACCTGCCTCCAGTGCATCGGGCAGATTCCAACCGGCCGTCTGCAGAATCGATGCCGTGCGAAACAGCTCCATCGAACCAGCTGAACGAAAGATCGAGCCGATCCCTGGCAGATTGGCCAGCGACCATCCAGCTGCCTGCCTGCCTGCGAAGAGACGAATCAAGCCCCAGCCCAACAGCACCAGCAGTCCCACCGCAGGAGCCACAGTCAGCATCAAACCGTAGGTGGACGAAACCAACTGACCAGCGCCGAAAATCGCCTGCTCAGCAACCCCTTCGGCGATCGCGCGATCCAATCGCTGCAGGGAGAGCCCCAGCAGACAGAAGGCGACCATGGCGAGAAGGCCCAGGATGAGCGGGTAGGCCGTCGCCGTGCTCAGTCGGCCTCGCATCGTTGCGATCTGGTACCTCCCCTCCAACCATCGCTCGGCCAGTTCCGGATCCCTGGCCACCATCGCAATCGCCTGCTCCCACCCACCGACATCGCCCTCTTCTTGTCCCTCCGTCATTTCCACCAACAGCGGTCCCGCCCGCCATCGCGCGGCCAGCGCCCGAAGCTCCCTGCGATCGCCGCGTCGGCGCACCGTATCGGCTAGCGCCTCGGCCAGCGTTGCGGCATAGCTTGCCGAAACCAATTCCCCCGCCGATCGACTCACGGGCCACCCCCGATCGGGATGGAAACCGAATCGAATCCAGGATTCAACTGCCTAGTGACCTCACGGATCATCACGATCCACGGAAGGGAGGCGGCTGCGATTGCCGTAGCGATCCCGAGAAGGCCAAGCATCCATGCGACGGCATATCCTGCTGCCTGCCATCGATCGCGCCGGTAGCGCAGTCCAATCTCCGACCATCGTACCGCGTGCCGCAGAGCCAGCGAGTCGGTGGGCAGTTGGGAGGCATCGGATGCCGTTCGGCGGTCCCTGGGCGGCGCGATCCATCTTCTGGCCATCGCAATCGCATCAGGTACGGAAAAATGTTGTTTCAACAATTGTTGTGCAAACAACCATTGCGCGTGGGTGCGCCAGGCTTGCTGTTGGCGACCTGCCAGCCAGCGTCGCCAGAGCCACCAGAGGAGGGCGAAGAGTGCCAGCAGGCAGGGGGCAACAATCGGAACGGCCCGGCGCACCTGCTCCATCGCGGCGGGAATCACTTGGTCTTCCAAGTGTTCTCGCTGAGCGATCGAATGCAGAATGCCACCGTGGTATTCGATCAAAAAGATCGCCACCATCCAGATGGCTGCAACCATCCACAGCGAAAGTCGCC
>JBIINB010000163.1:0-9207 GCA_044337705.1 Pirellulaceae bacterium
CTCGAACCGCACCGACTGGGAGAAGGCAACCATGTATCGGTTGTCGACGACAAAGGACTCGCCTTCGCTGAGCGTCCTCTCCACGATCGCCCCGAATGTCTGGCAGAAGACGATCCCTTCCCCCGAAACTTTCAGAAGAAAAATCCCGGTCTTGGCCATCAATCCTTTGACGCCCCCATACTTGATCTCCAGATCGCATGGCCCAAGATTTGCCAGATAGCTGCCACGGGTTAAAAAGTATCCCCCGGAGTCCTGCAACGGCAGTTCCAGGATGTCCCCGTGCGCTTCGGGCGCGATCGATAATTGCTGGCCATCCCTCTTGGCGCGGAACTCGGCAGTGAACAAGTTCTCACCACCCAGTACTCCCTGGACTCCGGTAAACCAACCCGACTTGCTACCCCCGCGTCCCAGCATCGCACGAAGCTCAATCCCCGTCGTCATGGCAAGCATGCTGTTGGGCTGTGCGACGACGGTATCCGACTCCTGCATATCGATCTGCAGGATGGCAAAAGTCGGTCCGTGAAGAACCTGATGCTCCATCGACGTTCGATCAATCCTCGATCCGAGTCGCCATGCGCTGGCGGATCAAATAGCCACCAAAAGCCAGGGCAGCCAGTATCCCAAGGAAGATGAAAAGTGCGACCATTCGAGAGACGCCCAAAACCTCCTGGATCCCCGTGATGCAGATGTCATAAATGACGATACGGATAAACCAGGAGATCATCTCTCCGATAAAACCGCCACCACGCCCGCGAGCGATCATCCAGGAATTCCGCATGCTTGACTCCTTGATAAGAAACCGACTCTTTCGATAGTCAGCCCGAAGCAGCCGACTTCCTAAACCCTCGCGAAATCTAGCCCCACCACCCGAAATTGTCAATTCGGAAGAGGGAAATGATTCCCAAAGGCCGCCACGGACCTTTCCGAGCACCGTCCCTTGCTTACGCTGCGGGCTAGGCCTTTGCAGGCTCTCGGATAGGTTCTTTGTTCATCCGTCACACGGCAGAGGCAGGGAAGTAATGAGCCACCATGCCACGAAGAAACTTCAGGGACTCCTGCATCTCGCCCAATCCGTTCATTCCGTCTTCGATACTGATCCAACCCCGATAGCCGTGGCTGGCCAAAATCTGGAAGATCCGATGGTAATCGTTCAGGCCCTTACCGGTCACTCCATGCTTCAGGAAGGGGCTATACCCCAGAGTCCCATCAGTCTGCCTGAGTTCCTCCAGCGTATGCCCGGGCTCCAGGAAGCGATCGCTGGCGTGCATGCTGACAACTCGCGACGCGACTTTCTCCAGCAAGGCTATCGGATCGTCTCCCGCAACGATCGCATTGGACGGATCATACTGCACTCCAAAATACTTTCGCTCGTCAATCCTCTCCAGAAGCTCCAGGAAGACATCCATCTTCTGCGCAAACTCCGGATAACGCCAATGACCATCTTTGTAATGATTCTCCAAGCCTAGCGTGATCCCTCGCTTCTTCGCCTCCGGCAAAACCTGGCCGATGCACTCAGCTACCCATGTCAGCCCATCCTCGCGACGGACCTCCGGATACCTTTGACCGCTGAGCACCCGACAGACAGTTCCCTCGCCACCCAGGTGGTGAGCCACCTTGACCATCTCGATCTGATAGGCGATCGCGGCCTGCCTCTTTTTTGGATCCGGATTGGTAAAGTCCGGAGAACAGCAGAGCATCGGCATTGCCCGACCTGTTGCTGCGATCGCATCGCGCAGACGGTTCAGGTACTCCGGCGTCGTCTCCCAGATGAAACCTTCGTACATCTCCAGACCATCGCAATCGAGCTCCCTGGCCATCTCGATCCAGTCAAAAACGCTCATCGATTTCTCATGCGAGATCTGATCGAGGTAGCATTTGGGAAACGCAGACAATCGAACCGTCATAGATGACTCGCTTTCGCTCAATACCAATCAAACATGCCTATCCGCAAATTATGCAGGCCTGGGGGGATGGCGTGCCGATCCGAAGACCGGGGAATCCGGAGGCTAGCCCCAAACCAACGGGTTTCTTTAGGACCGGCTCTTACCGCTCGCTGAAATACGGAATCGCTACGGCTCAGGCCGCGCGATAGATACCATTTTATCAGGAGAAACCGGATGGCTTGCGTTGCACTGCCACAAGTTGGATCGTTTTCAACAGCCGCAAGCCGCTCTATTTCTCGAATTGTATCCGGCCGGCCTGCTCGTTGATTCAATTGGCAGTGGATGGATTGACGACCAGTAGCGACTTGGCCACCTCACCGTGATGCATCGTCTCGAAGGCTTCGTGCCAATGCTCCAAGTCCCATCTCCCCCCAACGATTCTCTCCGCTTCCAACTGCCCTGCATCCAGAAGCGCTAGGACACGTTCCCACATCGGCCAGTTGTGACTGAACGAACCTTGCAGCGTGATATTTTTCTGAACGAGTGGATCGAGCGAAAAGTTCAGCGGTGCACGCCCCCAGCCCACCTTGCTGATCCATCCACCGGGCCGCACCAGGTCGATGGCGCTCTTGAGGGTTGCCGAAATACCTGCAGCATCGACAACTCCATCGCACCCCAGGCCATCGCGGGCCTTGGCCCATTGCTCGAGATTCTCTGTCAGCGCTTCGCATCCAAGAGACTTGGCGATCTCCAACCGCTTAGCATCTCGCTGCAGCCCAGCTACCGCCACCTGAGCTCCCCTCAAGCGTGCGATCGCTCCACACAGCAACCCGATTGGCCCCGGCCCCAGAACCAGCACACGATCCCCCGGCAGAATGTTGACCTGCGCAGCGACGGCAGAGTATGCGACGCAGCATGGTTCGGTCAGTGCGGCGCGCGACAGAGGTAAACTGTTTGGGACACGGTGCAGGCATCTGGAAGGAACTCGAACATACCGGGTCATTGCCCCGTTGACCCCATAACCAAATCCCTTTCGGTTGGGGTCCAAATTGTAGCGGCCAGTTTTTGTCATCGGGCTGCTGGGATCAATCACCGCTGCCGTTTCACTGCAGACTCGATCACCCTCTTTCCATCCGGTCACTTGCCGGCCCACCGAGTGGATGACGCCAGCAAACTCATGGCCAAGCACTACCGGATAATTCACCGGCCACGAATGCTCCCCGGTCCACTGATGCAGGTCGCTTCCACAGACTCCAACTGCTGCCACCTCCATCAGGACATCCTGATCTCCAAAATCGGGTACTGGAATTTCTTCCAGCCGCACGCTGTGGGGCTCGGATGAATAATTGACAATGGCTGGTTGGTTCATTGCGTTGGTATCCTTGCAAAGTCATTGTTGAGTGGCTGAATGGCTATCGAGGATCGGTCTCGTTGTCCCGCTAGTGCCGATCGATGAAAAACCTCAGATGCGTGGTGGCTTGCGCACGTGGACATCTCCATGGGCGTGCACGCGCTGACAGATTCGCCGAAGCACCTCGGGAAGATTTCCGGCAGCCTGGGCAAAACGATCGCCGTCGATGGCCAGTGGCGCACCGATCACCACGAGTGGTGCGCCATGCTGCGGCGTCTCCATCGCTTGCTCGATCGTCAGCCCTCCGACTGCCTGCACTGGAATCGAAACAGCTTGCACCACCTCGCGCAACTGATCCATGGGAGTAGGAGCCTTTCTTCCCGCCGCTGCGATTCCTCGCCGTTCGTCGTAACCGATGTGGTGAATCACATAGTCGCACCCCATCTCTTCCAGCATTTTGGCGCCAGCGACCATGTCTGGGCATCCCAAGTTATCGCCCATGACTCCCACGCCGTAGTCATGCCCCGCCTTTACGACGCATCGCAAGGTCTCTTCATGAGCCCTGGCCATCACCACCACATGCGTTGCGCCTGCCTTGGCCATCATCTCCGCTTCCAGATAGCCACCATCCATTGTCTTGAGGTCAGCGACAATCGGCACCTCGGGAAATCGCTCACGAAGCCCCCGAACCGCCCTCAGTCCTTCCGCCAGAATCAATGGTGTCCCGGCTTCCAGCCAATCGACTCCCGCATCGATCGCAAGTTGAGCGGTCTCCAGCGCTTCGTCGAGATTCGTCAGATCCAGGGAGATTTGCACTATCGGCTTCATTGAAGTTTCACTTTCCAAACTGCACACCTGCGTTCCATCTTGGACCGCGTGGCAACTTACCACATGCGATCCCAGAACCAACCTCAAACCGCTCCGCCACGACGCCGTGATCCGTCTCTGATCTTGAGATGCAACCTCTCTTGCTCCGTCGGCCAAGATCGAATTTTAGGCGAATCCGATAACCGACGATACGACCAACTTCTTTGCCCTTCCGCAACCGTCACATCCATGCCGATCAAGGCTGGTCAGCAAACCGCCACTTGCTTACAGGTTCCATGGGCAACGCCTCGTCAGTCAACGCAGCACGTATCAGTTCAATCGGAATCGAATTCTGCTGGATGACCGCATCGTGGAACTGCTTGGCACTCATCTTCTTCGACTCGACCAGTTCCCGATAGAGCGATCGAATCTGCATCCCCCCCAGCATGTAGGCCGCCTGATAGAGCGGTCCATAGTTGCCCATCACGGACCGTCGTACCTCAGCCGCCGCAGCACTCGGCTCATGCCCCACCTTTTCCTCCAGATACGCAATACACTGCTCGGGCGCCCATCTTCCAAGCTGGTAATTGAGCGAAAAGATGATGCGTGCACAGCGGTGGCGACGCCAGAACAGCATACCGATCCGGTCCTCAGGGGTTGTCGGAAACCCCAGGTCCCAAAGGAGCATCTCCCAGTACAGCGCCCAGCCCTCGACCCAGAAGGGCGTATCGAACAGTTGGCGATAGGGACGGTATCTGGCGGTCATGTAGTGCTGCAAATGATGCCCTGGAATCAACTCATGCTGCACCGTGGCTCGTGCAAAATGAATATTGTTGCTCCGAAGGCTCATCAGCTTTTCGGCATGAGTCATCGACTGGGTTGGAAACGATACGATGATCTTCTCGCCACCCAGGAAATACGGATTGGATCGCTGCGCTTCGGGGCTCATCATATCGACCCGCCATCCATGAGCTGCCAGGGGGGGAATGGTGATCAGATCGCGGTTTTTTAGAAAATCGATTGCCTCCCATGCCAGCTCCCGAATCAGTCTTGGCTGCTCCCCTGGCGATACATGCAGTGACTTGACATGCTCGAGTGCCTTCTTCCAATCCCCTCCCAACCCTAATTGCTCGGATGCCTTCCGCGACTCCTCTTCACACCATGCAAACTCCTTTTCCGCGATCGCCACCAGTTCTTCCGGGCTGTAGGGGATCATCGCGTACCGCAATTCCTCTTCCAGCGCTTCGGCGCCAATCGGTTGGCCGACGATCTTGTCGCGATCCCTCTCATCAATCCCTGCCAGCTTGGAAACAATCGCCTTGGCATGCGATTCCAGCTGTTCGCTTGCAGCTTCGTAAGGCTTCTTGCACCACCAGGAGTACTCGGGGTCGTATCCCTCGTAGAACTGATGGCACTCCTGAAGTGTGCGAGCCCAACGACGCAGGTACTGCGCGGCGTAGAGTGCATCGACCGGGGCGACCGATTGCTCTTTCTTCACATCCTCAAGTCGATCGACGGCGGCGATCGCCCCTTTGTGAATCCGCTCCAATTGCTGCGCGGTCGCTTCCGCGTCGACGCCACCGACGCGATCGCGCGTCAGGCATATTTGCTCAAGATCTGATAAGTAAGGCAGTAAGGCTGCCGCGCGTTGCTGTTTTTGCCATTCGATCGCATCGATCTTCTGCCGATGTATCAGTTCATTCTTCAGCAACAGATAATCGACCTGCTGCTCCCGTGTTAGCTTGGAAAAATCGACACTTTCCAGACGATCCAACCACTGCTTGTGAAGCAGCCGCTGCACCTCCTGCCGCTGGGGATCCCCAGGCGTTCGAAATCGATCCTGCAATGTCCTTGCGTCGGCCGAAAATTGCTCGATCCAGATCGATATCGGAGTACCTGGCATCGCGTGAGGAGGCACCACTTCCTGCCGCAGCAATTCGGGCTGCACCAGATCGGCAGGCGACGAAGCTGGCTCCACGGGTGTCACCTTCACTCCATCGCCCAAAGCCGGAATCGGCGTTTCAGTCAGGGGAAGATCGCGCTGCCCCCAGGAGGGGTCCGCCAGAAAAGCAGTCAGCAACATCCCTTGAAGCAATGCCCCACTGCGCCGCACCATGGTGTGTCTACCTCGCGGAATCGATTCAAGCCACAGAGGCGATGGAACGGAACTCAGGCATACCCTTCGTTACCAATCCAACGCAGACTCTCAAACAGAAGGCGATTGTAATCGCTCCCCAATCACCACGCACCCTTGGGATGAGACTCTCAGGATAACAAAAGGGAGAGGCTGCCCAGAAAGCGACAACCCACGCGGCTGCCAGACCCATGGCGTCATCGTCTCGCGTCGGGAAACATTTCCCTCAGATCGCCACCACTGGTCCACTGCAAGACCTGAGGTTCCTCCAGAATCTCGACGTGAGGCAGCTCGCGTGCAGCCTTCCAGTAGACTTCCGAACAAAGAACGTGGCTCAACTGAAGCGTGTTCGGGATCCAGAGGATCGGAACATCACGGGGCTCTCCCCATCCGGTCTGCGACATCGCCATCGTCAAAGCAGAGCGATCGTCATGGAAATCAAGCGGGATCATGGCGGCGGTGATATGTCCAGCCGTCGCGCAGTTGACTCGCGTCGCCTCCACATCCATTCCATCAATCACCCGGCGATGCACCAGCTCGGCAATCCCGATTCCCGTGGCATTTCCGTGAGTCGCCTCCGTCAGACCACGTACGTAGATCAAGTGAATGCTGGGTGTCTCGTCGCCCATCGCCGCGTGGTCGTTGGCCTTGCGTCCGATCACATTGGTATCCATCCCGGTTCCGCTAATATCCTTTCCGATCCGATCGACGATCAGTAGCTCCGCTTGATCGAAAGGAAGTCGCGGCATCCACTCTTTGACCTGCTTCAGCAAATGGGGTTCGGTTGCTTCGATCTCTCCAGCGGGAACACCGACGATATCGGCCGTCTGTTCGTCAGCGTTCTCGAGGATGGCGAGGCCCCCTAAAATCTTGCAGCGGTCGATCACCTTCCTTGCGACACTGCGGACAATCTGGTCAAAGCTGTAATTCATGATGACACGGTGATAGACCAAGGCTCCCTGGTGCTTGCCAAGTCCGATCAGCATCATCTTCATCAAGCCGCTTTCGATGGCGCCGGTGAAACGCGTGTGCGGCTTGATGCGATTGACCACAAGAACATGATCCGCTTCGGCAGCATGGCGATCGAAATGTACGGGAAAACCTTCGTCCGCTGTGGCTACCACTACCGTTTCCATACTGCTGCGAATCGGACACCCCATCGCCTGCTCAGTGACTCCAAACCCCTCGATCAAACGTCGCTGCCCATCGGCCGTTGCGCCTCCGTGCGATCCCATCGCCGGCACCAGAAACGGATCCAGCCCGGCTAGCCTGCAACGCTGCACACAGGCCCGCACGATACGATCGATCCCGTGGATACCGCGGCTACCTACCGTGATGGCAACGGTTTGCCCTGGTCTTGTATTTCTTCCCAGATGCAGATTTCCTATCGCCTGCTCCACTCGAGCCTCCACGTCTGGGACGAAAGGGGCAGGAAACGTCTGCTTCAATCGGAAGAAACGAGGGAACCGATCGGTTGGCATGCAGGAACTCCCGCAGTCAGAGAGTCAAGGTTGGGAAGGTGTCGATGGGGTGATATCAACGCCCAGGCAAATGCCGTTGCTTCACCCAAAATCATCATAACGACGCAATCCTTCCATGCCGTCATGCAGACGAGAATCTAGGGAGGTCGCACCGATTTTCATTCGCGGCATGGCCGTCGCTGCCATCGACTCTCCATCACGGGCGGAACGCCCGTGCCACGATGCGGTTGGACTATCCACCACGGGCGGGACGCCCGTGCCACGATGCGACTCTCCACCACGGGTGGGACGCCCGTGCCACGATGCGACTCTCCACCACGGGCGGAACGCCCGTGCCACGATGCGACTCTCCACCACGGGTGGGACGCCCGTGCCACGATGCGACTATCCACCACGGGCGGGACTCCCGTGCCACGATGCGACTATCCACCACGGGCGGAACGCCCGTGCCACGATGCGACTATCCACCACGGGCGGAACGCCCGTGCCACGATGCGACTCTCCACCACGGGCGGGACGCCCGTGCCACGATGCGGTTGGACTATCCACCACGGGCGGGACGCCCGTGCCACGATGCGGTTGGACTATCCACCACGGGCGGGACGCCCGTGCCACGGACACGCGACATGGGCGAATCCAACTGATAGCAACCATCTAGCCAAGCTGGCTAAACATTGTGAGGATTGTCGGGAGCTGCTGCGATCGGCATTACATTCCCTGCAACCGACTCCGGATCCCCGGCCGAAGCTACCGCCTGCCCCTTTGGCTCGTCCTTCACTGGTCCATGCCCCTTCCCCTTGGGTGCAAAAAGAAGGACCGTAACGGCGCCTGCGATGCCGGTCAGCAGACTGACGAAGAACATGGGAGATACTTTACCGAACGTGTTAGCCAGGGTCATCGAGACCAGCGTGTTGACCACCGGTGCAAATCCGAAGACCAGCGGCATGACAAAAATCGGTTTGCCACCAAACGTAAACGCCAAAATGATCCCAAGGGCTCCGATCGCTCCTGCAGCCCCCGCTGCAATCGACCAAAGCATACCGGAGAAACTCCAGTACCCTTCGTCGGGATTAGCAGCCAGAATCGCCAGCGGTGCGGCCACGGCAATCGCAAAGTAGGCGACTCCGACGCAGAAGAACGGACGCAACCGACTGCCTCCCATCTTCATCTGCCCCAGGTGAAGCACAGGACCATAGGCCCCCCAGCAAAGTGCCCCCATGAGAATCGATGCCAGAACCTTCCAGGAAGTATTGTTGGACGCCGGCTTGGCCACTGGGGCTGCCGCCTCTGACACCCCTTCGGTTGCCACCGCTGCAGCCACTTCACTCGTGGCTGCCTTGGCGGGGGCGGGCTTGCTAAGCAGCACACCGACGGCACCCAGAGCGACCAGCACCAGACCGGCAATGAACTTCGGCGAGATCTGGCGATACGTCTTTCCCATCCAACTGGTCACCAGCGTATTGACCACTGGTGCGAGCCCGAACACCAAGGGCATCACGAAGATAGGTGCGCCTTTGAAGGTGAGCGCCAACAACACGCCCAGTGCCCCTA
>JBIINB010000164.1:0-9157 GCA_044337705.1 Pirellulaceae bacterium
TCCGTCGACTCCAAGATCCGACGCTACGCTGCCCATCCCGACCTCGAAGTCTATCTATCGAACCCCGATGCCATCGGAGGTCGCCCAGTAACCGCCTCGGGCATGATCGCAAAGCAATTCGCTACCGTGCACCGATTCGTCGACGACTCCGTCACAGTAGACCGTTTTGCCACCCACAAAGGTGCGGACCGGCCACCCAGTCAGCGTCTCCCCAGCCCAGGGGCTCCACTTGCACTTGGCCCACTGCTCTTCATTTCGGATCGTCTTCTGCTTGCGAGGATCTACAAGGACCAGATCGGCATCGTACCCCTCAGCGATCCGGCCCTTGCCGACCAGTCCCCACACTCTTGCCGGGGCATCGCACATCCAACTGGCGATCTGCGTGTAGCTGCACCTTCCTTGCGCGGCCTGGTTGAGGATCAGTGCCAACACATTCTCAACCGCCGGCAGCCCGCTAGGGGAGGCTGGGTAGGGCTGAGCTTTTTCTTCGAGCGTATGGGGGGCGTGGTCGGTCGCGATGACCTGGATGTCGCCATCCAGAAGGCCCTGCCAGATTGCCTTCGCATCCTGCTTGGTCTTCAGCGATGGATTCATCTGCACGAGACTTCCTAGCCGCTGGTAGTCGTCGATCGAAAAGAAGAGATGATGAGGGCAGGCTTCGGCGGTGATCCACGGCCTGGCGGGTGCAAAGAGCGGCACTTCATCCCCGGTGCTGACATGCAGCACATGGAAGCGATGTCGATGTCGGACTGCCAGATCGATCGCTCGCCGCGTCGCGATCATCGCCGCTCGGTGATCCCGAATGCGGCTGTGATCAGCGACTGTCAAATCACTTCCCAGCGCCGCCTGATTGGCCCGTACAGTCGATTCGTCTTCGCAGTGCGCACAGATCGGAAGCCTCGCCAGCGCAAAGATCCTTTCGAGCGCCTCCTGCTCATCGACCAGCAGATCTCCTGTGCTGGAGCCGATGAAGATCTTGATGCCGGGATAGCGACTGGCGCGGCAGAGCTCCTCGATATTGTTGCAAGTGGCGCCGATATAAAAGCCATAATTGACCGCGCTGACTTCTGCCGCCCGTCTGTATTTTGCATCGACCAGATCGCAGGTGATCGCCGCAGGTTTGGTGTTGGGCATCTCCAGGTAGGAGGTGACTCCACCGGCCGCGCAAGCGCGACTGGCCGTGGTGAGGTCCTCCTTATGCGTCAGCCCCGGTTCACGAAAATGCACCTGATCGTCGACGACTCCTGGAAACAGAAGCATCCCTCGAGCCTCAATGGTTTCGTCTACAGGAAGAGAGGATGCAGGGTCGATCTGAGCGATCCTGCCACCCTCGATCACCAGATCCATCTTTTCCAGACGATCCACCAACACCAATTCAGCTCCGCGTATCAGCGTGCGCATGATCTTCCTATCCGTCGCAGTGCAAAGCGAGTTTTTCGGAGGAGGAACACGAACCTCCCGAACTCCCATGCATTCTAACGCGATCCCCATCGCTCATGATTTCACCCGTCTCTTTTTTGGTGTACCATGACCCCCTGACGCGTAGCGCAAAATGCTATGCCATCGATCCATCAACTTTGAAAAGGCGAGGAGAGATTCATGGGCGCACCGGCCAGTTCGGGCGAATACGTAGCACCTCCGCAGGGAGAACTGCTGGGGCACCCCAAGCCGCTTTGGATGCTGTTTTCGACCGAGTTCTGGGAGCGATTCTGTTATTACGGAATGCGAGCCATCCTGGCGGTCTATGTCGCCCAGACTTTCTTCGGGCATCTCGCAGAGAAAGAAGCCAAGGCTGCTGCATCGCTCACCTACGGCGGATACACCTCTCTGGTCTACGCCACTGGCATGCTCGGCGGCTTTATCGCCGACCGATTCCTAGGCTACCAGCGATCGATCCTGGTAGGTGGGCTGCTGATGGCCATCGGCATGTTCATGCTGCTGATCAACAACCTCGCATGGTTTCTGGTCGGTTTGTCGGTGATCGTTGTCGGAAACGGGCTTTTCAAGCCAAACATCTCCTCGATGGTCGGCAAACTTTATGCCCCGGGAGACGCCCGCCGCGATTCCGGATTTACGATCTTTTACATGGGGATTAATGCGGGCGCTTTTTTCGCCCCTATCGTCTGTTCGGCTTGGATCGGCGCCACGTACGGGATGAAGTACGGCTTCCTCGCGGCGGGCATCGGCATGATCCTCGGGATCATCATTTTTCACTTCTTCACCGGAATGCTCGGATCAGTCGGCAAGGCACCGGCAGGAAGAGAAGGGTGGGGACCATCGATCCAGGTCTTCCTTGGCTCGTTGGCACTCGTGCCGTTGATCTACTTTCTGCTCAGCAAAAGCGATCTTCTGGGCTACGTACTGGTCGGATTGATGGCCGCCCTGACCATCTACTTCATCTCCAGCGGAATGCGCAGCGGCGATCACGTGCAGATGCAGCGCTACATCGCCATGATGATTCTCTTCTTTGCCAACATCCTTTTCTGGGCTCTCTTCGAACAAGCCGGATCGTCTTTGAATTTTTTGGCGGAAAAGAATGTCGATGCCCCATTCCACTTCACTCTCTTCCAAAGCTTCAATGCCCTGTTCATCGTAGCGCTGGCTCCTCTTTTTGCGATGCTCTGGCCATGGCTCGACCGTCGCAATATCAACCCCTCCATTCCCCGCAAATTCGCGATCGCTCTGGTCACTGTTGGCCTGGGCTTCTATGTCTTGGTCCTGGCCATCCGACAACTCGGTGGCAATATCGACCCGGCCACCGCCAAGATTCATTGGACCGTTCTGGGCCTGACTTACTTGATCCACACAGTGGCCGAGTTGTGCCTGTCTCCGATCGGGCTTTCGATGGTCACCAAACTGGCGGCTCCCAAGGAAGTGGGACTGGCGATGGGCGGATGGTTTCTCTCGACCGCTTTGGCAAACTACGCCGCCGGCGTGATCGCATCGATCGCATCTGGTGGGGGCGGCCATTCGGAAGCGGCCGGTTCTTTGACGCAATATGCAACTGTCTTCAATTACCTTTGGTGGACCAACTTGATCATCGGCGGGATCTTTTTCTTCCTGGCACCGCAGATCAACAAGCTGATGCACGGCGTCAAGTAACCGGCATCGGATCGACAACTGAGAAGCTTGCCACATGCGGCCTCTGGAGTTTGCCGGAGGCCGCCAGTTTTTCATCCGGTTGAACCAGGAACCTCAAGCTCCATCGACACCGGGAGTCCCGCATGTCCAGTAATGCAAGCAGCGACCACTCCGCCGACGGGAGCCAAAGGGAGAGTTTTCAACCCTATATCCCAGATCACCAGATCCTGCCGGAGCTGACCTGGTTTCCGCTGGTGATGGGCTCCCTTCTAGGAATCGTCTTCGGCGCCTCATCGATGTACCTGGTGCTCAAGGTCGGTCTGACCGTCTCCGCATCGATCCCAGTCGCCGTGCTGTCGATCACTTTGTTCCGAAACATCTCGCGAATGTTCGGGCTGCGGCGGACGACCATTCTGGAAAACAACATCGTCCAGACGGCGGGGTCGGCGGGGGAATCGCTCGCCTTCGGCGTCGGACTGATCATGCCGGCATTGCTGCTCCTTGGCTTCGATATCGATCTGATTCGGGTGATGACCGTGAGCGTCTTTGGGGGCCTGTTGGGAATTCTGCTGATGATCCCGCTGCGCCAGGCATTCATCGTCAAACAGCATGGCAGCTTGACCTTTCCCGAGGGCAAGGCCTGCGCCGAGGTGCTGCTGGCAGGGGAAAAAGGCGGATCGACGGCGACTATGGTATTTTCGGGGTTCGGACTTGGATTTCTCTATCAAGTCGCGATGCAGGCCTTTCGTCTATGGCGAGACTTCGCTTCGATGGCACTCTATGGCGTCGATGCCACCGGCAAAGCGATCGGCCTGAAAGGTGCGTCGCTCAGCATGGAGCTTTCGCCATCGCTGCTGGGGGTCGGTTACATCATCGGCCCCAAGATCGCCAGCATCATGGTGGCCGGAGGCGTTCTGGCCTATCTGGTGCTCAGCCCGATGATCGTCTATTTCGGTCAGTCACTGCAGCAGCCGCTGGAACCTGGCACCAAGCTGATCAGCGACATGTCCGAAAACGATATTCGCGGCGCTTACATTCTTTACATCGGTGCAGGGGCTGTTGCGGCGGGTGGCATCCTCAGCATGGTCAAGGCACTACCGGTGATCTTGGGCGCCATCGGGACCAGCCTCGCCGACCTAGCGAAGGGAAGCCGCGCGGCGATCAGCAGACGACGTACCGAAACCGATATCTCGCTTCCCGGGGTGCTGCTTGCCAGTTTGCTGCTGGTCGCCGGACTGATGGCTGTCCCGCAACTGGGGCTCGGATTCACCGGGACCGGCATCGCGGCGGCCATGATGATCGTTCTCTTCGGCTTCCTGTTCGTCACCGTCTCCTCCCGACTGACCGGCGAAATCGGCTCCTCCTCCAACCCGATCTCCGGCATGACCGTCGCGACGCTGCTGCTGACCTGCCTCTTGCTTCTGGGACTGGAGCAACTGGGGATCACGAAGATCGACAAGCAGATCAAGCTCACCGCCCTGACGATCGCGGGAGTGGTCTGCATCGCAGCATCCAATGGCGGCAGCACCGCCCAGGCACTCAAAGTGGGCCACATCCTGGGGGCGACACCTCGCGCTCAGCAGTGGGCGATTCTGATCGGGGCTCTCACCTCCGCTCTGGCCGTCGGTCTGGTACTGCTGGCGCTCAACGAAGCCAACTCCACCTACAGCCGAAAGGCCGTGGAGCCGCTTTCAGGGGTAGTAATCGATCCGGCTGGCCTGCCGCGCGACCGCGTTCGTTCGGGCCCCTACGCCCAGGAGGACAAAAACACCTACGGTGTGCTCAACGTCGGCCGCGCCGAGACCGATCGCGGGGTACCGCCAGGCAGATACCTCGTCGACGACCAGGGCAAAGTCGCTTACCTGGTCGATCCAGCCATCAATGGATTGCTACAGGTCGATGATCAGGGGAACGATGTCAGTACAAAGAAATTCGATGCCCCAAAAACCGTTCTGATGCAACTGATCATCGATGGCATCCTCGATCGACGGCTTCCCTGGAGCCTAGTGCTGATCGGAGTGCTGATCGCCGTGACATTGGAACTGAGCGGCGTGGCCAGCCTCCCCTTTGCCGTCGGGGTCTATCTGCCCCTGGCTGCATCGACACCGATTTTCGCCGGTGGCCTGATTCGTTGGCTGGTCGATAAGTGGCGGGGCAGGGGATCAGCCGACGACGACTCTAGCCCCGCAATCCTGCTGAGCTCTGGGTACATTGCGGGCGGTGCGATCGCTGCCGTCCTTATTTCCTTCCTGAATTTTGCTCCGGAAGTCCTTACCGCCGTCGACTTCTCCGCCATTCCTGCCGATGGACAGACCAGCGGAAGTCGCGTAGCAGGACTGATGCCGGCCTGGTGGTTCGCCACCGCATGGCCAGCCATGGCCGCCTTTTCCCTGCTTGCCCTGATCCTTTGGTTGGTTGGCGTGCGAGCCAAGAGGTCGGCAAGCTGAAGATAGCTACCGACCTTACCCCAAGCCCCACCGAATTTCGCTGCGGTGGCCCCTTCGGTGGGCCTAGCTCACTTTGCTCAACGCTTGGCTGGCGTCAACAGCGACTCGACTTTCTCTTCCAGATCGGCGGCAAAATGGGTGCCGCTGGCGACTACCGTGCCACTGGGATCGATCACCAGAGTGACCGGCAAGGAAAGCACACCCAACTTGACCGAAAGGTTGCTTTCCATCCCGCCCTCTTCATAGAGATGAATCCAGGGATAGTTTTTCTCCTGCTTCAGAAAAGCCATGGCATCTTCCGCGCTGCGATCGACATTGATACCCACGATCGACAGCTGCCGCCCCTTGGCGAATTTGGCTTGAAGCTGCCGCAATCGGTTCATGTCGGCCTTGCAGGGAGAGCACCAGGAAGCCCAGTAGTGGACGACAATCACCTGCTTGCCGAGTTCGGCCGAGTCGAAGGGTTTGCCATCGACAGTGCGACCTGTGATGCGCATCTTCTGCCCCGCCAGCTTCAGCCGCTTGGTCGCCCCATCAGCCTTCTTACCCTGCAGAGTGTCAGGAAAATCCTTGGCTGCGCGAGCATACCACTCGACCGCTTCCTCCGACTGCCCGCCGAACTCGGCAGACAATCCCACCAGCAGCATCGCCTCCGGGGCTTCCGGGGACTTGGGGAATCGTTCGACGAAATCCTTCAGCCCCTTCAGATGGTTCTCTTCAATCTCCTGGAAGTTGGCATCTGGCTTGCTGATCGCCAGGACATGCTCGGCACGGATCCTGCCGAAGACCACGGCGCTCAGCGCTTCCTTTGCCCTGGGCAGATCGGCCAATCGCTCCTCCAGCTTGCTCAGTCGCTCCGCCCCGGATGGAAACTCTCCTGCCTGCGCAGCTGCCGACACGGTTTCACCATACTGCCGAATCCAGGTTTCCAGTTCCTGTTCGTTGCTGCTGGCACCAATCAGCTTCTCCAGAAGGTCCGCCCGCTCCCCATGCAATTTCTGCCGCTCCTCACCACTCGTATCCGCCATGCGACTGTCGATTTTGTCGAGTTGTGTCAGGAGAGCCTGCACATCGGCGCTCATGCCGGAAAGGTCCTGACCACCTTCGGCTTGACGCCCCGGTGTGGCAGCGAGGAAGAATCCTCCCTCCTGCACCAGAGTGCCGCCCGAAGCGAACTTAGGCAAATCGATCAACCTCCAACCCTGGCCTGTTTGAACCATCGAGCCAACATACAATTGCTCGGGCTTCCCTCCCGTATGATCGACCACCGCCACAGCATTTTCGTAAACGACCAGGTCCGAGGTAGATCCATCTGTCCCCGCCGGAAGGATCCCGGGACGATCGGCAGCGAAGTTGGACCATTGCGTCTGCGCATCGATCGACTTTTGGCCTGCTAGGGAAGCTTCCATCCCTTGGCGAGTTGCCAAAAGGCGCTGAGCCAACAGGGACTGACGCTCTTCCCCCAGGCCAAGTGTCGTGAGCAGTTCGTCATCGAGCAGCAGCATTTCCAAACGCATCTGATCTCGATCGCGGTAGGCTTCCACCAGCTCCTGGGTCACCTCCTCTGCGGAGATCGCTTTCCAATGGTCCATCGCCCCATCTTCATTGCGATCGACACCCCAGCGAGTCCCCTGGGTGCCTAGCCATCGGAACTGGTCAACCTTGCCGTTGTAGTCCGAATCGATGTCGCGATAGATCTCGATACCGCCTGAGAAATAAGACCACAGATCGACGTTGCGATCCCCATTGGTATCAGCGAACCAGCGGAGGACTTGCCGATCGGGACCAAGGACCACATACCCTTCCACACCCGCACGCTTTTCCAGGCTCCCCTGGCACTGATCGGCCGAGAACGATTCCGGCGCAATCCCCTTTTGTTTGGGAGCCTGTGCAAGGGCCTTGACCAGTTGGGGGTCGGGATCAGCTGCCAGAGCGTAGCTGGAGGATCCGAGCAACATTGCCACCCAACACCCGGACCATCGGCTCTTCATCCTGCAACTCCTTTTGCAAAGATTCCCGCGCTGGGATTGTCTATCCGCACGCTCTCCATCGGCGATCTACCCCGCTCCGCTTCACTCTGTCCCATTCCTCGACCGACCAGAAAACGTCAGCAAAACCGACGCGATCCTCAAGCTGCATGCTTTTGGCTTCACGCGATCCGAAAAAGGGCAACAATCAGTGGTTGACAGCTAAAGTTGATGGGCTAGGATTTCGAGTCTATCCGATCGGGTGACCAGCCTCCTAGGGCAATCTTTTCAGCCTGTCTTTAGGTTGACGGAGTTGCATTGACGGAACTGGCCACTTGGCTTCCTCAGCGATTTTTTCGCTGAAGGAACTGGCTGGATCAGGCCCTCGTCAAAGTTTTTTGCGATGACTTGGGCACGTAGCTCAGTTGGTTAGAGCGCGTCGCTGATAACGACGAGGTCCGTGGTTCGAATCCACGCGTGCCCACTGGTTGGACAGAAAAAAAGTCGATTCGGCTGGTGCAATCTGCCGATTTCGACTTGGTAATTGTTTGTTCAAATGGAATTTTGCGTACATTCGGGGCTGTAGCTCAGTTGGGAGAGCATCTGCTTTGCAAGCAGAGGGTCGTCGGTTCGAGTCCGTCCAGCTCCATTAACCCTGGCCAAATGGCTAGGGTTTTTTTATGCCTGGTACCTCTGAAAATACTGCTTCCAGGCTGGGGATCCGACCGTTCGTGGTGGAGGAAGCAGAAGTGGCCGAGTCGCCGACTGGGTGACCGACCGAATGTTCGTCGGATACCGGGCGTGAAATTCTGTAGATCGGCAAAGGGCACGACAAGCAAACCGAGATGAAAGACACTTCAGCCAACAAGTGTGGCCGATCGCATCCCCGCACCGCTGAAAAAGGCTCCCTAATGGCCTCCTTCCAGAACCGAAAGCTGCTCGGGCAATCCACTGAACCGACCGATCTTCGCTGAGCCCAACGTTAACGAAGATCCCCAGCGTCCCTACCGATTGAAACATCTTCGGAAGAGAGCAAAAGATTCGCCGCTCAAATTCCGATACAACCGCTCTCGACTTCCTTCGATCAGTCCACAAAGCCGATCGATGGAACCAAACGAGCGTTGATCACCAACGATGTTTTCCCAATGTTTTCTTGGATGGAATCAACATCCAAGAAAAAAACGGGTAAAAAAATCGAAGGGGCCTTGCGAAGGCGTCCGAAATCTGGATGATCTTGCACCTCTCGCTGCCCGATCGTCGAAAGCCGATTGGCAAGCGAGAAAAAAAGTTTCTGATTGGCCTTGACCGGAAACGGGACAGCCGACAGAATACTTGACCCGCGACGAAAACGGGTAAGCTTAGAAATGAGCCCCGACGTAGTAGCGGAAACCGATCTTTGACAATTTGGTTGGAATGGTAGATGGCATCTTACGACAGGTGCTACCGACCGGGAGAAATCTTGGTTGGAAATGCCTGTCGATGATTGTTTGGGAATGGTGAGATTCGATTCCGAAAGGGATCGGAGTTCTCCGTTCTTCGAACGAGCGCGATGAATGGCGAGTCCCCGCGATTGTGAAAGCGATCTGCTAGATGGTGAAGCGAAAGCGAATCGGTCTGGCAACTGCTGAGAAGCAGTGAGAAGGGGGACGGAATCTAGAGCGA